>NZ_JBPQTS010000073.1:0-34143 GCF_051386455.1 Streptomyces sp. URMC 124 | reverse complement strand
GCCTTCCGGACGGCCGCCCCGGCAGCCCCCGCAGCCCCGGGGCCTCCGCCCGGCGGATCGCCGCGGCCGCCGCGCTGGTGGCGAACGCGGCCCCCGCGGCCCTCGCGTGCTACCTGGTGCTGACGCTGGTGGCCGGCGCCCTCCCCGTGGTCACCGCGTGGCTGACCAAGCTGATGCTCGACGGGCTGGGCTCGGGTGCCACCCTCGGCACGCTGGTGGGCCTGGGCGCGGGGCTCGCCGCGGCGGGGACGGTCATCGCGGTGGTGCCGCAGGTCAGCCAGTACTTGCGGCGCGAACTCGACCGCAGGGTAGGACTGCTCGCCGACGACCGGCTGTTCACGGCCGTGGAGGGCTTCGCCGGCCTGGGGCGCTTCGAGGACCCGCGCTTCCTGGACCGGCTGCGGCTCGCGCAGAGCTCCGGGGGCGGCATGCCCAACCAGGCCGTCGACGGAGCCGTCGGCATCGCCCGCGGCGCCGTGACCATCGGCGGGTTCCTCGGCTCGCTGTCGCTGCTCAGCCCGTGGATGACGGCCCTGGTGCTGGGCGCCTCCGTGCCCACGCTGGTGTCCGAGGTCGCGATGGCGCGGCGCAAGGCGCGCACGCTGTGGGAGGTCGGCCCGGTCGAGCGCCGGCAGATGTTCTACAGCGAGCTGCTGTCGAGCGTCGAAGCGGCCAAGGAGATACGGCTCTTCGGCATCGGCCCGTTCCTGCGGGGGCGGATGCTGGCCGACCGGCGTACGGCCGACGCCGCCAAGCGCGCGGTGGACCGGCGCGAGGCCGTCGTCCAGTCCGGGCTCGGGCTGCTCGCCGCGCTCGTCTCCGGCGGCGGGCTGCTGTGGGCGGTGGCCGCCGCGCACGCCGGCACCCTGTCGGCGGGCGACGTCGTCATGTTCGTGGCCGCGGTGGCGGGCGTCCAGGGCGCGCTGGCCTCCCTGGCGAGCGAAGTGGCCCGCTCGCACCAGGCGTTGCTGATGTTCGAGCACTACCTCGTGGTCGCGGGGGCCGGGCCGGACCTGCCGGTGCCCCGGCAGCCCGTCGCGCTGCCGCCGCCGGCCGGCGGCATCGAGCTGCGCGACGTGTGGTTCCGGTACTCCGACGAGCACCCGTGGGTGCTGCGCGGTGCCAGTCTGCACCTGCGCCACGGCCAGGTGGTGGCCCTCGTCGGGCTCAACGGCGCGGGCAAGTCCACGCTGGTCAAGCTCCTGTGCCGGTTCTACGATCCCGACCGCGGCGCGATCCTGTGGGACGGCGTGGACATCCGTACGGTCGACGTGGCGGAGCTGCGGCGGCGCATCGGCGCGGTGTTCCAGGACTACATGCACTACGACATGACGGCGGCGGAGAACATCGCCCTGGGCGACCTCGAGGCGCTCGGCGACCGCCCGCGGATCGAGGCGGCGGCGGAGCGCGCCGGCATCCACGCCAAGCTCGCGAGCCTGCCGTACGGGTACGACACGTTGCTGTCGCGGAGGTTCTTCATGGAGTCCGACAAGGACAACCCGGAGACGGGAGTGGTCCTCTCCGGCGGTCAGCGGCAGCGGCTCGCGCTCGCCCGCGCGTTCCTGCGGGACCGGCGCGACCTGATGATCCTGGACGAGCCGTCGGCGGGGCTCGACGCCGAGGCGGAGCACGAGATCCACACCGCGCTGCGGCGGCACCGCGGCGAGCGGACCAGTCTGCTGATCTCCCACCGCCTCGGCGCGGTGCGCGACGCCGACGTCATCGCCGTCCTGGAGGACGGCCGCGTGGTGGAACAGGGCCCGCACGCCCAGCTGATCGGCTCCGGCGGCCGCTACGCCCGCCTGTTCGCCCTCCAGGCCGCCGGCTACCGGGCCGCCGGCACCGGCGCCGGCGCCGCCGGGAGCGAGCCCGCGTTCACCGGGGAGCAGCGGTGACGCCCGGGACCGCGCTGCGGCGTCGGCTGCGCGGCGCGGCGGCCGTCGCGGCGGGCGCGGCACTAGGGTCGGCACTGGGCATGGCCGTGTGTCTGACGCGCGGCCTGGTCGTGGTCACCGTCCGGGGCACGAGCATGGCGCCGGCCTTCCGGGACGGCGACCGCGTCCTGGTCCGGCGCGGCCCGCGGCCGGCGGTGGGCCGGGTCGTGGTGGCCGAGCGCCCGGCGAGCGGCGGCGCCTGGCCCGGGCCGCCGGTGGGCCCCGGGCCGGGCACGGCCGGCGTCCACGGCCGCGACTGGCTGATCAAACGCGTGGCCGCGCTCCCCGGCGACCTCGTGCCGTTCGACTGCGTCCCCGCCCTGGCCACGGCTCCCGGGGAGCGCGTGCCGCCGGGCAAGGTGGTCCTCCTCGGTGACAACGGCAGGGTGAGCCTCGATTCGCGGGAGGTCGGCTACTTCCCGCTGGAGCGCGTCCTGGGGACGGTGCTGCGACGGCGGTGAGGGGCGACAACAGGAGGCCGGTCTGCCGGATTTCCCCGGGAGTTGACACTGTGCGCCGACCGCACGACAGTGCGGAAGAGCGACGGGGGATCCGGTATGGCCGAGAAGGACGACGGCGCACCGATGCGCTGGGACAGCGAGGCCCGCCGGGGCGCGGGCGGTTGGGTGCCGGTGTCCGGGGGATCCGCCGAGGCCGGGCCCGCGGTGGAGGGCGGCGGCCACGCGCCGCCGGCCGGCCGGGGGCCGTCCGGGCCGCGGAGGTTCGTCCTGCCGGCGGTGGTCGGCGCGGTGGCGTCGGCGGCGGTCGCCCTGGTCGTGGTCAAGGCCTTCTTCCCGGACTCCCCCGCCGGCTCCGAGCCGTCGCCCGGCGGCCCGTCGGCGTCGCTCGCGGCGCAGAGCGCGGGGCAGGGAACGGGGCAGGGAACGGGGCAGGGTACGGGGCAGAGCGCGACGCCGAGCCAGGCGCAGACCGCGGGACAGCCGCCCGCGTCGCCCCTGGGACCGCCCGTCGCGGGGCGGGTCCCCGCAGCGGCCCTGGACGCGCTGCTGACGAAGAGCACGGCCGACCGAGAGAAGGTCACCGACGCGGTGAACGCCGTCGAGGCGTGTGCCTCCGGTGCGGCCGTCGCAGCGGCCGGGTCGGTTCTGGACGCGGCGGCCGTCCGGCGTGACGGTCTGGTCGAGGAGCTGTCCCGCATCGCCGTGGACGAGATCGAGGGCGGCGGTGCCGCGGCGCGGGAGCTGCGGACCGCGTGGCGGCGCTCGGCGGAGGCCGACCGCGCGTTCGCCCGGTGGGCGCAGGACGCCGCGGGCTGCTCCTCCGGCAGCGTCCCGCACGGCGCCGCGTACGACCGCGGAGTGGCGAGCAGCGGGCTCGCGACGCAGGCCAAGCAGGAGTTCCTGCGGAGGTGGGCGCCGATCGCCGGCCGGTACGGGCTGCCGGTGCGCGACCACACCCGCATCTGACGACTCGGCAGCCTCTTGCCCCGGCTCCTGCGTCCGCCCTGTCCGCCCTTGCTGCCGCCCTTCCTCGTCCCCCTTCCTCGTCCCCCTTCGTCGCCCTCCCTCTCCGCCCTCCCTCTCCGCCCCGACGGAAGGTTCCCCACGATGAGCCAGCAGGATCCCCCGAACCCGCTCCGCCAGCTCATCGCGGCGCAGGCGGGCAGCCGGCCCGGTGATGCCACCGCCTACCTGCGCGGCGCGGCCCACCTCGACCGCGACTTCCGGGACGCGGTGATCGCGGAGCTCGCCGAGAATCCGTACCGCGTGCCTCCGCCCGCCTACGGGGTGGATCTCGTGGCCGTGCTCAAGGAGTGTTTCGCGGCGCGGCGCCGGGCCGTGCTCCGCGGGGTGCTGATGCTCACCGTGCCCCTGCTGCTGATTCCGGTCGACGCGGCGGGCGTGTTCCTGTGCGTCGGCGTGGTGCTGGTCGTCCACCTCTTCCGGCTCGCGGCCCGTGCCGCGGCGAGCACTGCCGAGCGCGGCACCGGCAAGGCGGGACAGCACCGGCCCGGGCCCGTGGCCCGCCTGCTGACCTGGCTGCTCGTGCTGGGGGCCCTCCTCTTCCTCGGCGGCCGGCTCCTGAGCGGACTCGGCCCGCTGCTGTCCGATGTCGTGCGGCCCCATCTTCCGGCCGCCCTGCTGGTCTTCGCGTTCTGGGCGGCGATCGCGGCCGTGGACACGTACCTCAGAACGTCCCTGCTGCACCTCCTCGCCACCGGCCGCGCCCCGGAACCCCCCGACGGGCACGGCTCCACCGCGGCCCGCGTCGCACAGCTGCGCCGTCAGCAGGCCGACCCCGACGTCATCTACAGCGACTACGCACCCTTCGTCGGGGCCGGGATCGAGGTGGACTCCTGGTCCTTCGCGATCGAGCTCGTAACCCGGACCGGCGCGGCCGTGCCCACGCTCCGCTTCCCGAAGGCGGTGACCGCTCCGGCCGGCCCCGGTCCCGTCACGGTGCCGGACGCCGCCGGCTTCACCGTCCCCGCGGTGCACGCGCGCATCCGCGCCGAACTGCTGCGGCTGGGCGAGGGCGGGGCGTACCCCGGGGACCGCCTGCACGGCATCCACGTGGACGACTACGTGATGAAGGGCGGTCTGCGCCTGGGCCCGGCCGCGGACTGGAGCGGCACGGGGCCGGGCACCGCCTTCGCCCGCATGGCGCCGTCCGCCCGGCGCTCGGCCGCCCGGCTGCTGCGGCTCGCGCCGGGCGTGCCGGCTCCCCCGACGTGGTGGCAGGACAGCCTGGACCTGGCCGCGGAGGAGCGGCTGCGGCACTATCTGACGACGAGGGTGGGCAGCTGGGAGGACGAGGTCGTCCTCACCGTCTTCAGCCGGGTGCAGTTGCAGGGCGGTCTGCTGTTCCTGGAGTCCCGGGCCTTCCTGCTGCCGCCGATCGCCCGCGCGTACCACGAGATCGACAAGGTGATGCCGCCGTCCGACGCCGCCGACTGGCTCTCGCTGGCGGGCCGCGCCCTGGCGGCCGCCTTCCGGCTGGCGGGGGACGCCCCGCGCGACGTCCTGGCCGTCCCGCGGACGGCCGTGCGCACCGCGCGGCACCGGGCCTGGTACGAGCGGATGTGCCGCACCGACCGCGTGGTCGACCACGGGCCCCGGTACTCGGTCCGGGAGCTGGCCGCCGAGCCCGAGTACCAGCAGTTGTTCCAGGAGATGGACGTCCAGCGGTTCCTCAAGAGCATCAAGACCCGCACGCTGACGGCGGTGCGCGGCAGCCTGCGGGACGCGGGATACCGCACGGACGAGTACGACGCGCGTGCCAACGTCGTCTTCGACCGCTCGGTGCACGTGCACGGAACGGTCACCGGGAACGTCCAGACGGGTGATGGCGCGCACGCGACGCACCAGACCGTCACCACGCCGCAGCCGCACGTCGGCCCGGGCTCCGGCAGCGCCTCTTCAGGGAGTTGACGCGATGACCTCCACGCAGCGGGACGGGAACCGGGACGAGCCCCGGGACCACGCGCGCGGCATCCACGTCCACGGCACCTTCACCGGCAACGCGCAGACCGGTGACCACGCCCGGGCGGAGTACGTCCACCACGCGGCGGCTTCCGGCGGCCGGGACGCGGAGTCCGCCGGAGTCCGGGAGCTGCGGCAGGCCGTGGAAGCCCTGCGCGCCCGGCTCGCGGCCGTCGCCGCCGGCTCCCCGGACTCCGCCGGCAGCACCCTGCCGGGGCCCGCCGTGCAGGCCGCGCAGTCCGCGCTGGACGAGGTGGACGACGCGCTGCCGACGGCCGGCGAGCCCGCACGGGGGCGGATCCAGCGGGCGGTGTACGCGGTGACCGGGGCCCTGGCCTCGGCGGCGTCGCTCGCGGAGGACGTCAGGGCGCTGCGGGAGGCGGCGGCGCCGTGGTTCTGAGGGCCCGGCCCGTCCCGGCCCTCAATGGCCGGTTCAGGGTTAGGCATACCCTTCGGGAATGGTCTTCCTGATGAGCGCACCCAGCTCGGTCAGGACGTCCTGCCCGGTCCCGTCACCGCCGTACTCCTCCGGCAGGTCCACCTCAACGAACGCGGCACGGTGCACGGCCGTGCAGCGGACGCTGCCGTCGGGCCGCTGCTGCGGATACCACTCGATGCCGCCGACCTCCCACGCGTGGGCGTAGCGGTCGAAGGTCTCTGAGCCGTCCTTCAAGGCCTCGGGGTGCGGTACGCCGCAGCGCAGCGCGACCGCCGGGCGGCCCCAGTCCGCGGTGAACTGCGAGACGGGGGCGGACGTCCTGCGCTCCAGCCCGGCCAGGGCGGCGGGCAGTTGCGCGTGCAGCGCGCGGCAGTGAGCGGCCTGCTTCCCCGTCGGCGTGGGCACGGAACGGGCCGCGGCCCCGCCCGTGGACGACGATCCGGCGGCGAGGAGCAGCGCCGCGACGACGGGCAGGCCGCGTAAGCGGCGGGTCCAAGGCTCCACCGAATGCTCCTCTGTGCCTATAAGTGCGTATGAATGAGGCCAAGTGGCACCCAAGTGGAACCAACCACACCATCAGTGACGTATTGACTCTCGACCGGGCCGTGCAAGGCCAGGCCGGACACAAGGAGAATACGATCTTGAAAAGCATAGGTGCACAGCCCTCCCGCCGCGCGGTTCTCACCCTCGGCGCCGGTACGGCGCTCGCCGCCGCCATGGCCACGGGCGGGACGGCCTACGCATCGACGCCCGCCGGGGACCGGATCTCCCGTCAGCTGCGCGCGCTGGAGCGCGAGCACTCCGCACGCCTCGGCGTGTACGCCCGCAACATGGCCACCGGCAGGACCGTCGTCCTCAACGACGACCAGAACTTCCCCATGTGCTCGACGTTCAAGACGATCGCCGTCGCGGCGGTCCTGCGGGACCTCGACCACGACGGCACGTTCCTCGCCAAGCGCATCCACTACACGGCCGAGTACGCCAAGGCGTCGGGCTACGACGAGATCACCGGCCGGAAGAAGAACGTCGCCAACGGCATGACCGTCGAGGAGCTCTGCGGCGCCGCCATCTCCTACAGCGACAACGCCGCGGCGAACCTCCTGCTCACCGAGCTGGGAGGCCCGACCGCCGTCACCCGATTCTGCCGCTCGATCGGCGACGGCAAGACCCGGCTCGACCGGTGGGAGCCCGACCTGAACTCGGCGGAGCCGGACCGCCTGACCGACATCACCACCCCCCGCGCCATCGCACGGACCTACGCGCAGCTCGTCCTCGGCAACGCGCTGGACCGGGGGGACCGCAAGCGCCTGACCGGGTGGCTGCTCGCCAACACCACGAGCAAGGAGAAGTTCCGCGCCGGCTTCAAGGGCTGGACGGTCGCGGACAAGACCGGCTCCGGGAGCTACGGCACCAGCAACGACGTGGGCGTCGTCTGGAACCCGAAGGGCGCCCCGGTCGTCGTCTCCGTCCTCACCACCAAGCACGACCCCAAGGCGGAAAGCGACGCGGAGCTCGTCCGCAAGACCGCCGGGATCCTGGCCTCCGCCCTCGCCTGACGGCCGGCAGGCTCCCGGCCCGGCCCTGGCCCCGCACCCGCACCCGCACCCGCCTCAGGGCTGCGGGACCACGGCCACCGGACAGGGAGCGTGGTGCAGGGCCGCGTGGGCGACGTGCCCGATCCGCTGGGGGACGTGCGGCCCGGAGGCGTGGCGCCCGACGACCAGCAGGGCGGCCCGCTCGCAGGAGGACAGCAGCACCTGCGCCGCGCTGCCCATTTCGAGGTGCTCGACGACCTCGACCTGCGGGCGGCGTTCCCGCCACGGCTGGAGGGCGTCGGACAGCCGCTTCCTCTCCAGCGGTTCGAGGCCGCCCGCCTCGTCGGCGAGCCGCATGGACGCCGGGCTCCAGGCGAACACCGGAGGGATGGACCAGGCCCGTACGGCGCGCAGGACCGCTCCCCGGGCGGCCGCGGCCGCGAAGGCGAACTCCAGGACGGCCCCGGCCTCCTCCGCCGCGCCGGGCACGCCCACCACCACCTCGCCCGGGCCGGTGGCGGGGCCGCCGGCCGGCTCCTGCCGGTCGCCGGCCGGATCGCCGTGACTGCGCACGAGCACGACCGGCCCCCTGGCCTGCCGCAGCACGTGCAGGGCGACGGATCCGATCAGATAGCCGATCAGCGCTCCGTGCCCGCGCGAGCCCAGGACGAGCATGTCGGCCTCGGTCGCCTCGGCCACCAGGGCCGGGACCGGGTCCGCGGGCAGGAGCCGGGCCGTCACCGGCACGGCGGGACACCGGGCGGCGACCCGGGCCCGGGCCTCGCGCAGCAGCGTCTCGGCCCAGCGCTGCTGCGCCTCGGTGCCCGCGTCGACGGGCAGGTCCAGCGGCTGCCACACCCAGGCGTGGATCAGGCGCAGCTCCATGCCCCGGCGCGCCGCCTCGGCGGCGGCCCAGTCCGCGGCCGCCTTGCCGTGCTCGCTTCCGTCCACGCCAACAGTGATCACGCCGGACACAGGGCCTCCATGGGGCGGGCGACGTTTTCTCGATGCGGCCACTCTCCGGCCGTCCCCGCCACTGTGGCAGGGACCGCAGGCCGCAGCCACACGGACGAGTGACTCCGCCCGGGCGGGAGCGGCCGTGCGGATCCGGTCACGTCAGCTGTGCGGCACGACGGCGACGGGGGCGGTCGCGTGGTGCAGCACGGCGTGCGTGACGGGCCCGAGACGCGCGCCGATCACCGAGCGGCGCGCGCGGCGCCCCACGACCACCAGGGAGGCCGTGGCCGAGGCCTCGGTGACGGTGCTCGCCGGGGCGGCCCACCACGCACTGCTCGTCGACCGGCACACTCGGGTACTTGCCGCACCAGGGCCGCAGCGCGTCCGTGAGCGCCACCGACTCGCGCGTGGCCAGGTCGGCGACGTGCTGCGGGTCGACCGCGGCCGGGTCGTAGCCGAACAGGGGCGGCAGGCTCCAGCCGTGCACGACCCGCAGGCGGGCGCCGTAGGCCGCGGCCGCCTCGAAGGCGTGGGAGAGCAATTCGTCGCACGGCCGGGCGAGGTCCACGCCGACGACCACGTCACCGTACGGCTCCGGCGCCCTCGCGACCCGTTCTCCCGCCCGTATGAGGACGACCGGCCGCTCGGCGCGGGCGAGGACCGCCATCGACACCGACCCCGTCAGGAAGCCGCTCAGCGTGCCCAGTCCCCGGGAGCCGAGCGCCAGCACCTCGGCCTCCTTCGCCGCGGCCACCAGCCGCTCGACGGGACGGCCTTCCCCCTGCACCGCGCGGATCTCCAGGCCGGGGTGTTCCTGGTTCACCAGTCCGGCCACTTCCGCGAGGAGGCAGTCCGCCCAGCGCCCGGGGTCGTACTCCGCGCCGCTGAGCGCCGCGAAGCCGTAGGGGTGCGTCCAGTCCTCCAGCACGTGCAGCAGCGTCAGCGGCAGCCCGCGCAGCCGGGCCTCGCGCGCGGCCCACTCGGCGGCGGCGATCGATTCGGGCGAGCCGTCCAGTCCGGCGATGACGGTACGGGGCATGGCGTGCACCTCCGGGTGCGTACGGGATCGGCCGGCGCCGGCGACGTGCTGTCCGCGGCGCGTACCCACCGTCGCTCCTCGGGCCCGTCGCGCGCGTGGGCCCAAGGGGCCCCGGCCTTCCGCCGAACGGCCCGCCGCCGCTCTCGCCGAACGGCCCCGCCACCGCCGGCGCGTCCTCCGCGTCAGATCGTCACGCAGATGCCGTCCTCGATGGTGCGGCCGTCCCGCTCCAGGCCGCCGCACACGAGCTTGGACTCCGCCTGCTCGTAGCCGACGGCCCACCGGTGGGACGCCGCGTTGACCTTCGGCGAGTGGAAGTTGCCCCAGTAGGACCGCAGCGTGCCGGGCAGGCCGTCCTTGGTGCGCACCGTGATGTCCTGCACGAAGCGGTTGTGGTGCGCCGTCAGGACACAGATGTATTTGCCGCACTGGCTGTGCACCGCCGCGTTCGCGGGCGACGCCGCGACGAACCCGAAGGCCAGGGCGGCGAACACGGTCGCAATCTTCCTCATCACTTCCCCTTGCCGAAGTAGCCGCACGCTCTCGTGCGGCTGATCGGCCTCAGTAGACCGGGCGCCCGGCGGACCGGTCCCGTTTCGGAGGAGACTTCGCCTGATCAGGTGGAGCTGCCCGGTTTCGTCAGCGAGCACGTGGCCTTGGCCGTCTTGCGCGGGTCGCTCTCCGAGCGCGCGGTGAGGGTGACGGTGCCCTTGCGGTCCGCGCCGGACTTGGCCGTGACGGCGACGTCGACGGGGACCGAGGCGCCGGCGGCCGCGGTGGCCAGGCGGTTGGGCAGCCAGGCGGACCAGCCGCGCCCGGAGGCGGTGGCGGACAGCCGGTAGACGTCGGAGGACAGCAGGGGATCGTCCTGCGGGGCGGCCCGGCCGGTGTTGGCAAGTCCGAAGGTGCACACGGCCCGTCCCTTGGCGGGGTCGCTCTTCACGGTGCCGCGGCCGAGTGCGAGCCCGCGGGCCTGCGGCCCGGCACCGTCCAGGGACTTGACGCCGATGTCGTAGGAGAGCACTCCGGCGGCGTCGCGCCGGACGTTGAGGACGTAGAAGTGCAGCCGGTTGGCCTCGTCCACGTACTCGTAGGAGCTGCCGGAGTCCGCACCGGCGTGGAAGAGCGCGTCGCTGAGCTGCCGGTAGTCCCCCATGGTGATCTTCTGCGGGACGCCGTCGGGGCGGATGAAGTCGAGCAGGCCGATGTCCTCGGGGTGCGCGTCGACGACCCAGGCGAACGGGGCCCGGTCGGCGTTCTTGGTCTTGCTGAGCAGGACGCCGCTGTCCGGGGTGAAGGAGTCCATGCCCATGCGGTCGACGACCTCGACGGTGTAGTTGTCGTAGCCGCCGCCGTCGCACAGGGGATCGGTGGTGCGGTCGCAGGCCGGGGACAGGTCGCGGCCCATGGTGACGTTGACGCCGGTGAGGCCCTTCTCGCCGGGCGGGGCCGAGCGCGCGGTGACGCGGGCGACGACGAGCCCGGAGCCCTTGAGGGCGTCGCGGTCGAGGCGCAGGACGTTCTTCTCGTCGACGATGCCGAGCTTCATCTTGTCCCGCAGGACGTGCTGGGCGCCCATGGAGCCGCCCGCGGTGGCGGGTATCTGCCAGCGGGTGTGCGGTCCGCCGGGGCCGTTGAACGAACCGCGCGAGAGCATGCCCCAGATGCCGGTGTACGAGCGGCTGAGCGGGGTGCCGTAGGGGTTGTTGTAGTTGTCGCCGATGCCCAGGATGTGGCTGAGTTCGTGCGCGAACGTGGCCATGCCGGAGCTCTCGGCCTGGGTGGAGGAGCCGTTGGCCGCGTTGGGCCAGATGCGGGCGGCGGCCTGCCAGGACGTCCACGGCACGTAGCGGGTCCTGGCGGAGTTGAGGCCGGAGGCGAGGGGCGACGGGGGTCCCCAGGCGGTCGGCACGTCCCGCTCCGAGCGGAACTTCATCTGCCCGAACTCCTGCCAGGCGGAGGACTCGTCCACGCCGGCGGTGAGGTAGAAGACGAAGTCGAACTCGCCGGCCCTGTCCGCTCCCACGTCGTCCACCCAGGCGCGTTTGCCGTCGGTGCGGATGTCCTTGCCGCAGGTGTCGCCCACCGGGCAGGCACCGGGGTTCATGCCGGGCTCGATGCCGTACTGGTAGGACTTCCACGGCATGCGGTACACGCCGAAGGAGGTCAGCCCGACGCCGACGCGGCCACCGGAGTCCTCCATCCAGTACTCGTTGATGGTGTGGCCGCGGTTGAGCGCGCCGGGCTTGTTGAGGAAGTCCTCGTAGAACTTCGCCACCTGGGAGCGGGGAATGCCGGAGGCGCTGGGCAGCGGGTTGCCGAAGCGGGCGGCGCCGGCCGGCTTGCTGACGGAGAACTCCTCGTCGGGGTAGTCCAGGAGGACCAGGGCCCCCTTGAACTTGCGCTGCGTGGGTTTGCGGTCCGGGTCGGCCCAGTTCGTGCCGGGCACCGAGCGGTACTCGGCCCAGGTCATGTCGTCGGGGTTGTGCCAGTGCTGCGGATCGATCGGCTGGACGAGGGGCTGCGGGCCCCGGGGGGTGGCGTCGGGCAGGGCCCGGGCGGGGCCCGCGGCGACGGCGGCCACGACACCGAGGAGGAGGGCGACGACGCTGAGTCGGCGCAGTCGACGGGCGCGTCTGCGGCGCAGGAACACGGCTCACCTCTTGAATTGGCAAGTTCATGACAAGCGCTTGTTCGAGCCTACCGGGGCCCACGGTAGAGCCGGGGAGAGCGGCGACGCCAGAGCGCCTCCGTGTTGCCCGTGAACGGAAGGCCGTGAGCGGTGCCCGCGCCTGCCGTGACAGGAGCGGACGCCGCCTCGCCGGACTCCGGCCGGGTGGAGCCATGCGCCCTTACGGCACCACGATCCGGTAGGCGCACAGGCCGAGCACGCCGAGCACGCAGGCGATCACCACCCAGGATCCCAGGCCCGTGTGGCGGCGGCTCCCGCCGCGGGACCGCCCCTTCGCGGCCCGGCGCCCCTTCACCGCGGCCGGGGCCGGGGGTGCGGGGGCGGCCGCGGTGTCGGCGAGGAGGCGGCGGCAGGCGGCGGCGAGCTCGCCCGTGCCCGCCGACAGCGCCACGACCGCCTCGGAGCGCGCCGGGGCGGTGGTGCCGCCCTCCAGAATGCGGCCCGCGCGGACGAGTATCTCGTCGGCGCCGGCCGCGGGGGCGAGGCTGATCCAGCGCTGGACGTGCTCGCCCCGGATGACCACCTCCCCCGACCGGTCGCGGTAGACGATGTACTCCCGCCACAGCAGGCCGGCCAGTTCTTCCGCGGTCTCTCTCAGTCTCGCCCTCATGGTGGCTTCCCCCCACGGCTCAGGGCCCACGGCCCATTCAATCGAACAAACGCCGCATTCTAGCTTCGGGGACTGACAGCGGCCGCCCACCCCGGCCGGGCCGCCCGCCCGGCCCCGTACGGCACCTGGCGGAGCGTCAGCGCTTGGGCCAGTGCCACAGCGGCTCGTCGAGCATGCTCTCGCGGCCCGCTACGTCCGTCTGCCCGAGGGCGTCCTTGACCAGGGCGATCTCGTTGACGTCCAGCCGGTGGCGCGCGGCGCCGGAGCGGAGGGCCCCGGCCAGCTCCGGGGCGTGGGTGACCACCACGATCTGGGTGTCCCTCGTCGCGGTCAGGATCAGATCGACCAGCGGGGGCAGCAAGTCCGGGTGGAGGCTGGACTCCGGCTCGTTGAGGACGAGCAGCGCGGGCGGGCGCGGGGTGAGCAGCGCCGCGGTCCACAGCAGGTAGCGCAAGGTGCCGTCGGAGAGCTCGGCCGCGCCGAGGGGGCGCAGCAGACCGCGCTGGTACAGCTTCAGCTCGAACCGGCCTCCCTCGCTGACGATCTCCACGCTGCTGCCGGGGAACGCCGCGTCCACGGCGGCGTCCAGGGCCGCGTGGTCGCCGGTCTCGCGGATGGTCTGCAGGGCGGCCGCAAGGTCGGCGCCGTCGTGGCCGAGCACCGGGGTGCGGGTGCCGGTCCGGGCGCTGCGGGCGGGGGCGTTCGCGTCGGTGCGCACGTGGTCGTAGAACCGCCAGGAGCGCATGTGCTCGCGCAGCCGCAGCAGGTCGGGGGCGAGCTGCGGGTCGGCGAGCTCGCTGAGCATGCTGTCGTAGGGGCGGAGGGCGTTGACCGCGTCGTGCCAGGTGCCGTTCGCCGTGCGGGTGCGCACGGCGGGCCCGGAGCGGTCGGAGAGCAGGGCGGCCGGGCGCAGCACGGGCCCGGCCCAGGTGCACTCCCGCTTGATCTCGGGGTCCAGGTTGAACATCGACGGCGCGCCGCCGCTCCCGGAGGCCGGTATCGGGTGCCCGAAGTCGACCGCGTAGCCGAATTCGTCGCCGGCGAAGCCGAGCCGCAGGGCGGCGGCCGGGGAACGGCCGCCGCCCTTGCGCTCCCCCGCCCACAGCGTGGAGGCCAGCCCGCCCTCGCGGGCCAGCGCCGCGACGGCACCTCCGCGCGCCGAGTCCGCGAGGAGGCGCAGGGCCCGGTAGAGGCTGGACTTGCCGGTGGCGTTCGCCCCGGTGATCACGTTGAGCCGGCCCAGGGGGACGATCAGCCGGCGCAGGGACCGGTAGTTCTCGACGGCGACAGTGGTGAGCATCGGACCTCGCGGCGCATATCGGTGGACCTTTCCCTCAGTCTGCCAAGGGGGACTGACATCGCCCGGGAACGCGGGAACCGCGCCCCTGCGCCCCCGCCGGCGGCAGGCCGAACCAGAGGTGGACCTGGCCGGTCCCGATCCCGTTCTCGTAGCGGCCGAAGCGGCGGCCGCGCGCCGCGCACGCCTCGCCTCCCAGCGCGCCCGCCAGCATCAGGTAGTGGCCGAAGCGCCCTTCGGGCGCATGCCGCAGGTACTCCGGCATGGTCCGGATCACCTGGTCGTGCCGGCCCGCCTCCAGCCACGCGATCCGCTGTTCGTCCGCCGCCCGGGCCTCGGCGGTGACGATGTTGGCAGGGTCCCCGGCCATGCGGTTGCGCAGTTCGGCCAGGGGCCAGAAGCGGTGGGAGAGGCCGCTCGAGGCGAGCAGCAGCACTTTGCGGTCGAGGCCGCCGACCGCCTCCCCCACGGTCGCGCCGATCCTGAGGAAGTCCTCGGTGGTCGCCGTCTGGCACACGGAGACCGACACCCAGGGCTTGCCGGCCGCTCCGCCCGCGCCCCGGCCGAGGTACGTCCAGAGGTTGAGCGTCGCGTAGTGGACCGGCAGGTGCGGGTCGTCGTTGGCGGCGATCCACACCTGCCTCTCCTCCGCCAGGGCGGCGACCGCACGGGCCAGCTCCGGGTCGCCGGGCAGGTCGTACGGGAGCCCGCTGATCGCGGCGGGCATCTCGTCCGAGGTGAACAGGCCCGTACGGCGCGGGTGGGCGGTGACGACCGCCTCGGTCGTCGTCGCCCAGTGGGAGTCGAAGACCACGACGGTGTCGTACTCCAGCGGGCCTTCCGCCGGGTCGAACACCTCGCGCCGGAGCTGTTCCAGGCCGGTGGCGAGGGTGAAGTCGCTGCCTCCGTTGGCCTCGGTCCGGGCGGACTCGGGGAACATGATGACGGGTGCGTGCGAGAGCAGGCCCGCGCCGGTGATGCAGCCCATGGGCGGTCTCCTTTACGGGACGAGGAGGAGCTTTCCGGAGGTGCGGCGGGAGGCCAGGTCGGTGTGCGCGCGGTGCGCCTCGGCGAGGGGGTACGTGCCCGCGACGGTGAACGTCAGCGTGCCGTCGGCGATGCCCCCGAACACCGCGCCCGCCCGCCGCTCGAACTCCTCGGCGGTGGCCCGGAAGTGCTCCAGGTAGGGCCGGGTCAGGGTCAGCGAGCCGCCCCACAGCAGCCGCATCACGTCCACGGGCGGCACGGCGCCGCTCGCGCCCCCGAAGAGGACCAGCGTGCCGCGGGTGCGCAGCGAGGCGAGGCTCGCGTCGAAGGTGGCGGCGCCGACGCCGTCGTAGACCGCGTGGACGCCTTCGCCGCCCGTGAGCGCGCGGACTTCGGCGGCCAGGTCGCCGGTCTCGGTGGAGCGGATGACTTCGTCGGAGCCGTTGGCGCGGGCGATGCGCTCCTTCTCCTCGGTGGAGACCGTGCCGATGACGCGGACGCCGCGCTGCTTGAGCATCTGGGTGAGCAGCAGGCCGACACCGCCGGCGGCGGCGTGGACGAGCACCGTCTCGCCCTCGCGGGCGGGGTAGGAGTCGTGGGCGAGGAAGTGGGCGGTCATGCCGTGGACGAGGACGCCGCCGGCCGTCGGAAGGTCGATGGCGTCGGGTACGACGATGGCCTTGTCCTCGGGCACGAGGACGCGTTCGGCGTAGCTGCCGAGCACGGTGGTCCAGGCGACGCGGTCGCCGGGCGCGAAGCGGGTGACGCCGGGGCCGGCGGCCAGGACGACCCCGGAGCCCTCCTCGCCGGGCACGCAGGGCACGGGCAGCGGGTAGCGGCCCTCGCGCCGGTAGAGGTCGATGAAGTTCACGCCGGCGGCGGCCAGTTCGACGAGGATGTGGCCCTCGCCGGGCTGCCCGGGGTCGGGCTTCTCCACGTAGAGCTGGACTTCGGGACCGCCGGTCTGCCGGATCTCGATGGCGTGCATCAGTGCGTTCCCTTCACATCGGTCAGCGTGACGTCGTACGTGCGCAGCCAGTCGTCCATCCGGACGGTGGACTCCACGAGGATCCGTTCGAACTCGGAGAGGCTGCCGCCGGCGGTCCTGGCGGTCACCCGCCGTACCGCGTCGCCGTCGAGGAAGGGGCCGAGCGGCGCGTCCGCCTCGCCCGCCGCGGCAGCGAGTCCGGTGATGAGGGCGCGGTCGTAGGCGGGGTCCTGGATCGAGGGGTAGGCGGCCTTCTTGCGGCGGAGCACCGGCTCCGGCAGCAGGTCGGCGGCGGCCGCGCGCAGCAGGGCCTTCTCCTCGCCGCCGAAGGACTTCATCTCCCAGGGGACGTTGAAGACGTACTCGACCAGGCGGTGGTCGCAGAACGGCACCCGGCCCTCCAGGCCGGCGGCCATGCCCATGCGGTCCTTCTTGTCGAGCAGGATGGGCAGCCAGCGGGTGAGGGTGAGGTGGCCGAGCTCGCGGGTGCGTCGCTCCTCGGCACTCTCCCCTTCCAGGACGGGGACTTCGGCCAGCGCCGTGCGGTAGAGATCGGCCTCGTACTCGGCGAGGTCGATGCCGTCCACGAACCACGGGTGGAACAGCGAGCGGGGGTCGAGGCCGCGGTGGGCGCCCAGCCTGAGCCAGGGGAAGGTCTCGGCCTTCCGCGCTTGCGGGTCGGAGAACCACAGGTAGCCGCCGAAGACCTCGTCGGCGCCCTCCCCGGACAGCGCCACGGTCGCGTGCTCGCGGACGGCGGTGAAGAGCAGGTGGAGGGAGACGTCCAGGTCCGCGAAGTTGAACGGCAGGTCCCAGGCGCCGAGGACGGTCTTGCGGACGGCCGGGTCGAGGAGCCGCGCCCGGTCCAGGGTGATCATGTGGTGGTCGCTGCCGACGTGCCGGGCGACTTCGAGGGCGTACGGCCCGTCGGGGGTGGGACGGATGGCGTCGGCCCGGAAGTTCTCGGTGTGGCCGGTGAAGTCCACGGAGAAGGTGGCGAGGCGTTCGCCGTCGGCGGCGCGGGCCCGGGCGGCCAGCGCGGTGACCGTGCTGGAGTCCAGCCCTCCCGACAGCAGCGAGACCAGCGGCACGTCCGCGACCATCTGCCGGGGGACGATGTCGTCGAGCAGCTCGCGGACGGTGGCCACGGTGGTGGGCAGGTCGTCGGCGTGCGGCCGGGCCTCCAGGGCCCAGTAGCGCTCCTCGGTGGCGCCGGAGCGGCCGACGCGCAGCAGGTGGCCCGGTTTGACCTCGTGCATCCCCCGGAAGGGCACCCGGCCGGGGGTGCGCAGGAACAGCAGCGCGTCGCACAGCTCCTCGGGGCCGGCGGCGGCCTCCGCGAGGGGGTTGGCGAGGACGGCCTTGGGCTCGGAGCCGAAGAGGACGCCGCCGTCGGTCGGGTAGTAGAAGAGCGGCTTGACACCGAGCCGGTCGCGGACAAGCAGCAGCTCCTCGCGGGCGGTGTCCCAGACGGCGATCGCGTACATGCCGTTGAGGCGGTGGACGAAGTCCGCGCCCCACTGGAGGTAGGCGCGCAGGGCCACCTCGGTGTCGCTGCGGGTGGTGAACCGGTGCCCGAGGAGGGCGAGTTCCTCGCGCAGCTCGCGGAAGTTGTAGATCTCGCCGCCGTAGGAGAGGACGGCGCGGGGCCGGTCGCCGGGGCCCCGCTCGGGGGTGCGCATGGGCTGCGCGCCGTGTTCGAGGTCGATGACGGACAGCCGGCGGTGGCCCAGCGCGGCGTGGGTGTCCAGCCAGACGCCTGCGGCGTCGGGCCCCCGGGCGGCCAGGGTGGCGGTCATGGCCGTGACGGCCCGGTGCTCGTAGGTGAGGTCGCGGGTGAAGTCGACCCACCCGGTGATGCCGCACATGTCACACACCGTCGCTTTCGGTCCAGGGGCCGCGGCGCCAGCCGCCGAGGTCGTAGTCGTCGAGGCAGTCCTGGACGAGGGCTTCGTAGCGGGCGAGGCTGCCGCGCTGGGTCGCCCAGCGCAGCGCGTCGAGGCGGACCTGCTCGCCGTTGCCGGAATAGTTGCGCTCGTACAGCTCGTGGCGGCCGCCGAACTCGGTGCCGATCGCGTCCCAGACCAGCTTGAGGAGCTTGATCCGGTCTTCGGCGGTGGTGTCGGAGCCCCGGTAGAAGCGGTCGATCAGCGGCCTCAGTTCGGGGTTGGCGAGGTCGCGGGCGCTGGAGGGCACGGCGAGGGGCGCGCCGCCGAGGGTGGTCTCGAAGAGCTCGTGGACCCGGTCCCAGACCTGGGCGTTGTACATGCGCATCGCGGAGGCGTGCTCCAGCCGGGGGACGACCGTGCCGCCGCTGCCCGGCTCCGGGTCGTACGCCATGGCCGAGGTGAGCGCCCACACCATGTCGCGCATGGTGATGATCTCGCCGACGGCCGCCTGGACGCCCCGGAAGGCGTCGGTGCCGTTGGCCCGGGTGCCGCGGGAGAGCAGCCCGGCCATCAGCTCCAGCTTGACGCTCAGGCGGACGCCGGACTGGAAGTTGTAGAGGTTGGGGAAGCCGGAGGCGGCGTAGAAGCCGGTGGCGCGCTCGATGTCGCGGTGGACGAGGACGTCCTCCCAGGGGATCAGCGCCTCGTCCAGCAGGAGCACGGCGTCGTTCTCGTCGAAGCGGCTGCTGAGCGGAGCGTCGAACGGGCTCGTTCCGGCCTTCGCGTACGGGGTGCGGCTGACGAGCTTCACCCCGGGGTTGTCCATGCGGACGAAGAAGACCAGGGCGAAGGCCTCCGCCTTGCCGGGTGCGAGGGCCGCCGATCCGACGGGCGCGACGAAGCCCGCGTTGGTGATCGCCGATCCCGTCGCGAGCATCTTCGCCCCGCTGACCACGACCCCGGCGTCCGTCTCGCGCACCGCGTGCACGTAGACGTCCTCCATGTCGTGGATCGCCCGCTTGCGGTCCACGGGCGGGTTGATGATGACGTGGTTGAGGTAGAGCGCCTTGCGGGCGAACTCCTCGTACCAGGCGGTGGCGTTGGCGGCATACGGGCCGTAGTAGTCGGCGTTGACTCCCAGGCCGGCCATGAAGGAGGCCTTGTACTCAGGGGTGCGCCCGAGGAAGCCGTAGCTCGTCCTCGCCCACGTGGCGACGGCTTCCCGGGCCTCCACCAGCTCGGCCGCCGAGCGGCTGGGCTTGAAGAACTTGTGGGTGCGGATGCCGGTGGCCTCGTCGACGCCGGTGAGGACGCCGGAGGTGGCCGGGTCGTGCAGGGCGTCGTAGAGGCGGGCCACCGACAGGGCGGAGTTGCGGAAGGCGGGGTGGCGGGTGACGTCCTTGACGCGCTCCCCGTCCAGGTAGACCTGGCGGCCGTCGCGCAGGCTCTCCAGGTACTCGTCGCCCGTCATGAGGGCGTTGGGGACGGTCATCGGACCAGCCCCGGGTTGTCGAGCGCCGGGGTGCCGAGCACCTGGACGCGGCGCAGGTGCCGGGGTGCACCGCTGGTGAAGGCGTTCCGGCCGTGCAGCAGCGTGTAGTTGTCGGCGAAGACCATGTCGCCCGTCCGCCAGCTGTGGGCGTAGAAGTGCGCCGGGTCGTACAGCGCGGCGCGCAGGCTGCGGTGCGCCTCGGCGATCCCGTCGTCGGGCAGGCCCGTGAACTGCAGGTCGGGGTGGTTGACGAAGCCGTCGTCGTCCGCGGCGGTGGGCTCGTTGTAGCGGATGACCGGGGCGCCGTGGACGGGGTGGGTCGTCACGACCGGCGAGACGGTGACGCTGTCGTAGAACTCCATCGCCCGGTGGTACGTGCCGGTCACCCGCGACCACCGGGCGACGGTCTGCGGGTCGGTGCGCTCCAGCACGGCGGTGGTGTGCGAGAAGGTCGTCTCGCCGCCGTTCTCCGCCCCGGGGGCGAGCACGCACTGGAAGACCTGGAACTCCGGGATCTGCTCGCGGTACATGCCGTCCCAGTGCATCGGCATGTAGCTGGAGTCGAAGATGTGGTCCACGGGCTGCTCCTGCTCGACGAGTTCGAGCACGGTGCCGAAGGGCCACACGCTGGGCTCGCCCCAGCGCTCGCAGTAGGCGGAGAGCTCCTCCGGGCCGGCGAAGGAGTCGAAGTCGCGCAGCAGCACGAGGTGGTGCTCGCGGACGAGGGAGCGCAGCGGTGCGACGGGCAGGTCCCGGACGTGCAGGCCGGGCTCCAGCGCCCGGATCGCCAGGCCGAAGGGTTCGATCGGTGCGACGCCGTAGCGGAGGTCGGTGAGGACGGCCTCGGCCGCGGCTGCGTCGGTCGCGTCGGCTGCGTCGGCTGCGTCGTGCTCAGCGGTCGTCATGGGGGCTCTCCTGTGGGGGTGAGAGGTGAATGAGGGGGGATGCGCCCGGTGGGCCGGGTGGTGGTTACGGGCGGGCCCGGCGGTGACGCGCGGGCGCGGCTGTTGGACGCGGGGGCGGCTGTTAGGCGCGGTGGCGGCTGCTACGCGCAGACGCGGACGGCGGGCTCGACGGCCGGTTCCAGCACGTAGTGGCTGGGGCGTCCCGCCGCGAAGACCAGTTCGGCGCCGGCCTCCTCCGCCTCCGCGCGCTTCATGAGGGTGAAGCGCCCGCCGGAGGCGACGGCGACGCTGTGCCAGGGCGTCAGCCAGGTGTCGGGGGTGTCGGCGAGCAGGATGCCGATCTTCCCAGTGCTGCAGGGCTGCGGGTGGATGGACAGCCGGATCGCCGTGGGGTAGAGCCGGTCCAGCAGGTTTCCCCACGCCCTGCTGCGCTGGATGACGCGGTACGCGAGGTCGCGGCACTTCCGCTGCAGGGCGGAGCGGGTTCCGGTGTGGCCGGGACCGGACAGGTCCTCCAGCATGAAGCGGGTGATGCCCCGGTACATGGAGAGCGGGGCGCCCCCGGCGCGCACCTCCTCGCGCAGTTCCTCCAGCGTCGGGGCGTGGCCGGCGGAGAGCATGGCGCGCATGTCCTCGTGCCCGGCGCCGCCGTAGACGTCGTCGAGGCTGAACTGTTCGAGGCGGGTGGCGCCGATCCTCGTGATCATGGCGTCGAGCGCGCGGGCGTAGGCGGTGACGTCCTCGTCGCTCACGCCGAGCAGGTCGTTGAAGACCCGTCCGTCGGAGCAGATGAGGATGGCGGCTCCCGGCGGGTAGAGCGCGCCGATGCGCTCGCACAGCGAGTTCAGGAAGCGCAGGGCGAGTTCCTCGGCCAGGTCCGGCAGCGGGCCGAGCACCTTGGCCGGGTTCGGGGACTTCGTCGGGAAGGCCGGGAGGACGAATTCGATGCGCCGGCCCGCCTCCATGGCGCTGCGCACCGCGTCCAGGTGATGCCTGACGCAGCGCGGGCAGATCCGTCCGGTGCATCCGCCCTCACGCATTCTGCGCTGGTGGGACAGGATCTCCCGGACGACTGCGATGACGGCCGGTTCGATATCGGGTGCGGCGAGTTCGGACACCGCGCCTCCCTTCGTGGACTGCGCACCACCGTGGTGGGCGAGCGCATGAAAGGCGCATGAGAAGCGCACAAGAGAGGCGCAGGCCCCGGCGGTGCCGCACGCCGGGCCCCCGCCGCGACGGCGAGCAAGCCCCGCACGGGCGTGAGGGGGGACGCGTGGGTGGCCGTGGTCAGGGCGCCGCGTGCCGCGTGACGTCGTCGATCTCGCGCTGCGCGCGCTCGGCCCAGAAGGGCATGCGCAGGCTGCGGAACCCGGTCAGTGCGGTGGTGAGGTGGCTCAGCGCCCGGCCGGTGTCGCCGAGCGCGGCGTGGGTGCTGCCCAGCCACAGGGCGGTGAGCGCCTCGCCCCGGCGTTCGCCGAGCTCGGCGAAGACGGCCGCGGCCCCGTCGAGGGG
Source organism: Streptomyces sp. URMC 124 (assembly GCF_051386455.1). Taxonomy (NCBI): domain Bacteria; kingdom Bacillati; phylum Actinomycetota; class Actinomycetes; order Kitasatosporales; family Streptomycetaceae; genus Streptomyces; species Streptomyces sp. URMC 124. The sequence goes on along the minus strand of NZ_JBPQTS010000073.1, from coordinate 12,424 downwards.
GGCGAGCGCCCACGCGGCCTGGCCGGGCCCGCCGAGCTCGGTGTGCATCCGCCCCAAGGCCAGCAGCGCGTACGCCTCGCCGGGCCGGTGCCGCACGGCCCGGTACTCGGCCAGGGCCCGGTGCAGGTGGCGGGCGGCCCGTTCGCCGCGGCCGTGGCCGATCTCCGCCCAGGCGAGCAGCTGCAGGACGTCGGCGAGAGCGAGCGGGTGGCCGAGGCGCTCCGCGGCCGCCACCGCCGGTTCGAGGGCGTCGACGGCTTCGGCCTCGCGCTGCTGGCAGACGAGCGCGAAGCCCAGGCTGCGCAGGGCCATGACCTGGCCGTGCTTGTCGCCCAGCCGGTTCATCACGGCCGCGGCGGAGGCGGCGTCGTCGTGGGCGAGCCCGGCCATGCCGCGGTCGGCGACGGCGAAGCTGCGGTGGATCCGCAGGCGGGCGGCGTGGTGCTCCTCGCCCAGGGCGTCCAGCTGTTCGATGGCGGTGGCGTAGCGGGTCGTCGCGTCGTCGACCCGGCCCCGGACGGCGCAGGCCCGGGCGAGGGAGCCCTGGGCGAGGGCGGCGGCGACGGGGTCGCCGTCCGCCGTGGCGCGGTCGAGTGCGGCCCGGGCGACCTGCTCCCACTCGTCCCACCAGTTCCTCAGGTGGCACACGTCCTCCAGCGCGGCGGCGAGCCCGGCGGTCTGCGGGCCGTAGCCGCAGCCCGCGGCGAAGGCGACCGCGGCGACGAGGTTCGTCCGCTCGCTCTCCAGCCATCCGACGAGGTCGCACGCCTCACCGGGGCGGTGCCCGCCGGTGCCCCGCCGGATGAGCTGGTCCCCGGCCGTGCGCACGCGCGCGAGCCAGCCGTCCAGGACGCGGCCGACCGCGGCCCGGCGCCACGAGCGGGGCTCGTCGGCTTCGGCGCGCTCGGCCGCGTAGGCGTGCAGGAGGTCGTGCATGCGGTAGCGCGGCCGGCCGTGCGCGCCCGTCGACTCGATCTGGACGAGGTTGGCGTCGATGAGCGCGTCGGTGGCGCGGTCGGCCGCCAGGACGGCGGAGGTGCAGGGACGACCCGCGAGGGACCCTTCCGCGGGGCTGCCTTCGGGGTCGGCCGCGCCGCCGTCGGCGTCGAGCAGGGCGGAGAGCGCCCAGCCGGGGAACTCGGGCGAGGGGAGCAGCCCGACGGCACGGAAGGCGCGGGCGGCGTCGGGCGCCAGGCCGTGGTAGCTGGCGGCGACGCACGTACGCACGGCCAGGTCCCCCACGGTGAGTTCCGCGAGCACGCCGCGCTCGTCGGCGAGGCGGTCGGCGAGCCGGCGGACCTGCCAGTCGGGGCGGCCGGCGAGCCGCGCCGCCACCACGCGCAGCGCCAGGGGCAGCCCGGCGCAGGCGGCGAGGATCCGCCCGGTCGCCTCCGGCTCCGCCGCGAGCCGCCGCGGGCCGACGATGCGCCGCAGCAGGTCCTGCGACTCCTCGTCGTCGAAGGGGTCGACGTCGATCAGGTGCGCGTCCGTCAGCCCGGCCAGTCGCGCCCGGCTGGTGACCAGGGCCGCGCTTCCCGGTGTTCCGGGCAGCAGCAGGCGGATCTGGGCCTCGTCGCGCGCGTCGTCGAGGAGCACGAGCACCTTGCGGTCGGCCAGCAGGGAGCGGTAGAGCGCCGCCCGGTCCTCCGTCGTCTCGGGGATGGAGGACCCGGCGACGCCGAGGCTGAGCAGCAGGTCCGCGAGGATCGCGCCGGGCGGGCGCTGGGGGCCGCGTGTGCCGTCCAGGTGCAGGAACAGCCGGCCGTCGGGGAACTCGTTGCGCAGGTGGTGGGCGAGGCGGGTGGCCAGGGCGGTCTTGCCGACGCCGGGGAGGCCGGTGAGGATCGCGACGGGGACGGCGCAGGGCGTGCTGCGGGGCCGCTCGGAGCGGGGTCCGAGCAAGGTGGCCACGCGGTCGATCAGCTGTCTTCGTCCCACGAAGTCGGCGTCGTCGGAGGGGACTTGGACGGTGGGCTGCCAGAGGTCGGCGGGGCGCGCCGGTTGTGCGGGCGCGGGGGGCGGGGGCGCGCCCAGCTCCGGGTCCCGGGTGAGGACGGCGTGGTGCAGCCTGCGGAGCTCGTCGCCGGGCTCGATGCCGAGTTCGTCGCGCAGGGCGGTGCGGGCGAGGGCGTAGGACTGCAGGGCGTCGCCCGGGTGGTGACAGCGGTACTGCGCGGTCATCAGCTTGGCCCACAGCGACTCGCGCAGCGGGTGGCGGGCCGTTTCCGCCCGCAGGAGGCCCACCACTTCGCGGGGCTCGCCGAGCGCGAGGCGGGCCTCGGCGTAGTCCTCGAAGGCGGCGAGCCGCGACTCCTCCAGCCGGGCGGCCTCGCCGAGCAGCACGTCGTGGTGCGCCACGCCTTCGAACGGGCCGCCGTGCCACAGCTCCAGCGCCTCGTGCAGGGCGTCGGCAGCCTCGCGGTGCTCGCCCGCCGCGAGGGCGGCGCGGCCGCGGGCGACGAGGACCTCGAAGCGGTGCAGGTCCACCTCGCCGGGGAACACCCGCAGGCAGTATCCGCCGTTGCCCTGGCTCAGCCGGTCCTCCCCGGGCGCGGGGCCGAGCACCTTGCGCAGCACGGCGGCGTAGCTGCGGAGGTTGGCCTGGGCCGAGGCCGGAGGGGCCTCGCCCCAGACGGCGTCGTACAGCCGGTCCGCGGAGACGGCGGTGTTGGCGTTGACGAGCAGCATGGCGAGCAGGGTCCGCTGCTTCGGCCCTCCGAGCGGGAGAACGCGGCCGTCGGCGACGGCCGCGAGGGGCCCCAGCACCTTGAACTCGACACGCGCGAGCACCACCGCATGACCGCCCTTCAGCTGTGCAAGATTCGAACATCGGCGAATCCGACAACCATAGGCGCTGCGCGGGGTCATATCTTCCGCTTACAACTTCACGCCGGACGGTGCGCTCCCGCTACCGGCGCCGGCGACGGTGCCGGTGACGGTGCCGGCCCCGTCGGGATCGCCCGGGCCGGCGGGGAACCGGTAGCGGAATCCGGTCAGCCGCTCCGAGAGGTCCCAGAGCCGGCCGGCGGTCTCGAGGTCCTTCGCGGATTCGGCCGGCTGCACGAGTGCGGGGTGGCCCTTGGATTCGTTGCGTCCGTCGGGTCCGATGAACTGGCCGCCCTCGGCGCGCGGATCGACTGCCGCGTAGAGCTGGTTGAGGGCGCCCGTCTCGACGTCCTGGGCCATCAGCCGGTTGGTGACCTTGAGGATCGCGTTGAGCATCCCGGTCGGGCCGGTGGACTGCAGGTTCGTGGCCGAGTAGCCGGGGTGGGCAAGGAGGCTGCGCACCGGGCTGCCGGTGGCGCGCAGTCGCCGGTCCAGTTCCAGGCCGAACAGGACGTTGGCGAACTTGGACTGGGCGTAGAACGCGCGGGGTGAGTAGGAGCGTTCGCCGTTGAGGTCGTCGAAGCGGATGGACCCGTTCTTGTGCAGGGTCGAGCTGACGGTCACCACCCGTGGATCCCGGCCGGCCCGGAGTCTGTCGAGCAGCAGTCCGGTCAGCGCGAAGTGGCCGAGATGGTTGGTGCCGAACTGGGACTCGAACCCCTGCGCGGTCAGGGACCGGGGCGGCATCATGATCCCGGCGTTGTTGATCAGTAGGTCCACGGGAGTGTCGACGGTAGCGGCGAAGGCGCGGACGGAGTCGAGGTCGGCCAGGTCGAGCGGGCGCAGTTCGACAGCGGTGCCGGGCTGTTCGGCGCGGAGCCTGTCCAGCGCCGCTCTGCCCTTCTCCGGGTTCCGTGCGGTGAGGACGACACGGGCGCCGCGGCGGGCGAGTTCGCGTGCGGTGACGTAGCCGAGCCCGCTGTTGGCGCCGGTGACGATGGCCGTGCGGCCGCTCTGGTCCGGAATGTCGGCGGTGGTCCACCGGCCGGCGATCGTCGGTGCGTGGGTCATGACGTGGCTCCTCGCGGGTTCGACGTGCCGCGGATCAGGTCGGCAACGCTTGCCGAGAGCAGCTTGTGCAGGTGTGCGCGGTCCACGGGCAGTTTGCCGGTCGCGTGCAGTGCGGCGAGGCCGTGCGCGGTGGCCCAGAGCCGGGCGATGCGGTCGTCGTACGGGTCGGTGACCCCGAGGATGCCGGCGATCACGGCGCCGACCCCGGCGCCCTCGTCCTCGGTCGCCTCGGCGGGCACCCGGACTCCCCCCAGGCCGTACATCACCTGGTAGAGATCCGGCTCGTCCAGCGCGAAGTCCAGGTAGGCCGCCGTGGCGGCTTCCAGCGAGCCGCCCGCCGCGCTCATGCGGTCGGCCAGGCGGGCGAAGCCGTCCCGGACGAAGGCGAGCAGGATGTCGTCGCGGCTTTTGAAGTAGCGGTAGGCGAAATTGGCGGAGTAGCCGATCCGATCGGCCAGCCGCCTCATGCTCACGGACTCCCAGCCTTCGGTGCGGGCCAGGTCGCGGGCGGCGGCGAGGATGGTGGCCCGGGCTTCGGCGCGTTCGCGGTCCCGGCGCTGCCGGGACGGGGAGGGCTCGGGCTGCTGTGCGGAGGAAGCCATCAGTGACCGGCCCCGGCCGGCCGGGCGCCGGGCATCTCCACCGGCGGGAGCAGGCCCAGCTGGGCGAAGAACTCGATGGTGTTGAGCTCGTCCCAGTGCTCGACGGCCATGCCGTCGGCCACCCGCCAGATGTCCAGCGACCGCATCTCCACCTCGCGGCCCGTGGGCTGCTCACCCAGGAGCGACCCCAGGTGCGTGGCGCGGTACGTGAACCTGCCGGCCACCCGGTCGCCGGACACCAGGACGTCCTCCAAAGTCACCCGGGTGTCGGGGAACGCCGCGAACCAGCGGGTCCAGAAATCCCGGTTGGCCTCCCGGCCGTCCTCCACATACGGATTGTGGTTGATGTAGTCCTCGGCGACGAAGCCGTCCACGGCATCGGGGTCGTGACTGTTCATCAACGCTGCGAACGCGTGCGCCACGGTCTGCTGGGTCATCGGTTCCTCCGAATCAGCGATCTTGGTTACACCGTACACAGAATGTACGGTGTAACCAAGAGGCGGAGGGAGATCAGTCGATCACGGCCACCGGCAGCAAGCCACGCCTCAGCGGCCCTGGAGCCTTCTGACGTTGTCTCCGAAGGTCCAGCCGCGGGAACCGTCCCAGTTGAGGGACCAGGTCATGAGCCCCTTCAGCCCGTTGCCGTAGGTGTTCCAAGCCTGTTTCACCAGGTCAGGGGACATGTAGCCGCCCCCGGCGCCCGGCTGGGCGGGCAGCCCCGGCACCTGCTTGTCGTACGGCACCCGGATCGTCGTCCCCTGAACCACCAGCCCCTTGTTCAGGCAGTCCGTCTGCGCGGTGAACCCCTTGACCGTCCCGGCGGCGTACGAGTCCCCGGAGCAGCCGTACATGTTCCCGTTGTAGTACTGCATGTTCAGCCACCACAGCCGGCCGTTGTCGGCGTACTTTTTCACGATCGGCAGGTACGCGCCCCAGATCGAGCCGTATGTGACGCTGCCGCCCGTGACGTAGGCCGTCTCCGGCGCCATCGTGAGGCCGAAGTTCGAGGGCATCCGGGCGAGCACGCCGTCGATGATGCGGATGAGGTTGGCCTGGGAGGCGGAGAGCGTGTTGATGTTGCCGCTGCCGGTGAGGCCGGTCTCGATGTCGATGTCGATGCCGTCGAAGTTGTACGCCTTGAGGATCGGCACGACGGTCTCGACGAACCGGTCGGCGACCGTGCCGGAGCTCAGGTCGATGCCCGCCGCCGCGCCGCCGATCGACATCAGGAGCGTGGCCCCGGCCTCCTTGGCCCGGCACATCTCGGCGGGAGTCGCGACCTTCACGGTCGCGTCCATCCCGTCCTCCCACAGGACCGTGCCGTCCGAACGGATCACGGGAAAGGCGGCGTTGATCACGTTGTAGCCGTGCTCCCGGACGCGCGCATCGGTGATCGGCACCCACCCGAAGGGCGGGTGCACGCCGTTCGCCGCGCCGTCCCAGTTCTCCCAGTAGCCCTGGAGCACCTTGCCCGGGGGCTTCGACTGCACGGGACAACTCTCCGCGGCGGTCGTGCCGTGCGTCCGCGCCTGCGCCTGCGCCTGCAGGGGCACGGGCCCGGCGAGGATCACTGCCAGGCAGGCCCCGGCGGCTCCCAGCAGACGTGCCGTCCGACCGATCATCTCGGCTCCCTCCGGGCCGTGGCTGCCGCCACCGGGTCACTGAAGGGGTCGAACGCTAAAACCGACCCGTTGAGCCGTCAATAGGTCTGGACCAGAACCGGGGCCTGAACACTGCCGGTTGTCACGACCGTCCCGGTTCCTCCTCCGTTTCGCTGCGGCGTCGCGCACGGGAAGTGCGCGGCGCACCTCCTCCTTTCCCGTCCGCCGGATGTGCTCCCGTGCACCGCTCGACCGGGGATTGACGAGCCGCACCGGGTGGACAACATGCTGGTGGCATCCCTACGCGTCCCTGCGTCCCGACGGCTCGTCCTGGAAGGGGTGGGCATGAATACGGCTGCGTCGATTCCTCTGGCACCGGGATCGCTACCGTTCCTGGGCCATGCGCTGCCTCTCGTCCACGACCCGCTGGCGTTCCTGTCGTCCCTGCCCGCCCACGGCGATCTGGTGCGGGTGCGCATGGGGCCGCGCTCGGTGGTGATGGTCTGCGACCCCGGACTGACCCGCCGGATCCTCCTGGAGGACCACGTCTTCGACAAGGGCGGGCCGCTGTACGACCGCATCCGCGAGCTGGTGGGCGACGGCCTGGTCTCCTGCCCGCACGGCATGCACCGGCGCCGGCGCCGCCTGTGCCAGTCGGCGTTCCACTCCGAGCGGCTCCCCCACTACGCGCCGGCCTTCGCGTCGTTCGCGGAAGCCTCCACCCGGTCCTGGCACGAGGGCCAGGTCATCGACGTCACCACGGAGATGATGGCGCTGACCGCACGGATCGCGGTGGAGACCATGTTCAGCACGGCCCTCTCCCGGCAGGCCGCGCAGGCGGCCATCACCGACATCAACGCCTTGATGGACACGCTGCTCTGGCGCGCGATCAGGCCCGCGCTGCTCGAACGGCTGCCGGGCAGGGCGAACCAGCGGTACGACCGGGCCCGCTCCCACCTCCGGCGCACCATCGACGGCGTCGTCGCCGGCCGGCGCGACGACCGTGCCGATCACGGCGATCTGCTGTCGTCCCTGCAGGGCACCCGGGCCCCCGAGGGCCCGGCCGGTCAGGACGGGCTCACCGGCAGCGAACTCACCGACCAGATCCTCACGTTCTTCTTCGCCGGGACGGAGACCACCGCCAACACACTCGCCTGGGCCCTGTACCTCCTGGCCACGCACCCCGGGATCGAAAGCCGCCTCCGCGCGGAGGCCGACCGTGCGCTGGCGGGCGCGACACCCGGTTTCGCGGACCTGCCCGCCCTGGAGACGGCCCGTCACGTGGTCATGGAGACCCTGCGGCTCTATCCGCCCGCCTGGCTGGTCACCCGGTCCGTGGCCGAGGACACCGAGCTCGGCGGGGTCCGTCTCCCCGCGGGATCCTCCATCGCCTTCAGCCCCTACCTCATCCACCGCCGGCCCGAGCTGTACGAGGATCCGGACCGCTTCGACCCCGACCGGTGGCGCGGGGTCCAGCCCGACCGCGCCGCCTACCTGCCCTTCGGCTCGGGCGCCCGCAAATGCATAGGCGCCCGCTTCGCCATGGCCGAAGCCGTCCTGGCGCTGGTCACCCTCACCGGCCGCTGGCGCCTGGTACGCCTCACCGACCGGCCCCTGCGGCCCTCCGCGAAGTCGACGCTGAGTCCCCGGGGGCTGCAGATGCGCGTCACCGCTCGCCACGCTTGATCAGTAGGGATGACCCGTATGACGCAGGGCGGGGAACCACGGAGCACCACCGGCATCGAGCCCGTCGAGCCTGCTGCGGAAGGCCTTCCGGAAAGGAGCGCGGTCGGCCGCGCCCTGCGGGTCCTGGAGCTGGCGTGCCGGGGCGGCCGGCCGCGTGGGCTCAGCGAGATCGCCCGGGAGGCGGGCGTGCCGAAGGCGACGACGTACCGGATACTGACGGCGCTGTGCGCGCACGGCATGGTCTCCCGCTGGGACGGCAAGTACGTCCCGGGCGAGCGGCTGGCCGAGCTCGCTTCGACGCGCGTCGCCCAGCGCGACCAGCTGAGCGTCCTGCGGGCCACGGCCATGCCGTTCCTCCTCGACCTCTACGGCTCCCTGGGCGGCTTCGTGGGCCTGGGCGTGCACGAAGGCCGGCAGGTGCGGTACGTGGAACGCCTCCACGGCCGCCGGCTGCAGTCCCTGGTGTCGGGCGTCGGCGAAAGGGTGCCGGTGCATTCCACCGCCATCGGCAAGCTGCTGCTCGCCTTCGACCGTGACGCGCAGTCCCCGGCCCGGCCGCATCACGAGGGCCTCGAAGCCGAACTCGCGGTGATCCGCCACACCGGCATAGCCGTCGGCCGCCAGGAGGGCCCGTCCGGCATGCTGACGGTGACCGCGCCCGTCCTGGGGCCGGACCACCGGGTGCTCGCCGGCCTGACGATCGGCGACAGCAAGAGCCGGCTGGTGCTGAACCGTGCTGCGGACGAGCTGCGACGCACCGCGTTCGCCCTCACCGTCGCGCTGCGCCGGCCGCGTACCGGCCCGCTCCCCCTGGCGTACGGGGTGATCGTCAGCCGCCGCCAGGGGGAACCCGACGAAGCCGGGAGAGGGGCCGGGAAAGATGAGTGGCCGCGATGACGGCCGACTGCACGACCGCCGTCGGAGTGAAAAGGGACTTGCCGAGCCACAGTTCGGCGAAGTCGCCGGGCGCCGCGTCCAGGAAGGGCGTGAGGTACCGGTGGGCCGCTGTAAGCGTGCGGGACGGCACCGGCAACCGGCAGGCGGCGAGGGCGCCCAGGGCCAGAACCGCGTAGGCGGTCTCCTCCGGCTGCCCGCCGTCGACGCCCCAGGAGCCGTCGGCGTGCTGAGTGCCGATCAGCCAGCGGTGGGTGGCGGCCAGGCCGGCGGCGGCGGAGACGGACCGGCTGAGGGCGAAGCTGACGTGGGCGGTGGCGTAATAGGGCGACACATGCCACTTGTCCAGCCAGTAGCCGTCTGCCGTACGGCTGTCGAAGAGGAACCGGAGGAGCTTGCGGCGCTGCGGTGCGTACCGGACCGGTGCGTGGGTGAACGCCTCCAGGAGACGGGCGTTCACACTGACCGACGCGCCGCGCTCGCCCGGGTAGTGGAAGAAGTGGTCGCGTGCCTCGTACCGCAGGAGGAGGCCGAGCGAGAGTGCGGCGTCCCTTCCGGTGTGCGGCAGCAGGTTGACGGCCATGGCGGTGGTGTCGGCCTCCGGGACGGGGAACTCCCTGCTGAACGCGACCCACCCCCGCCCGTCGAGCTCGTCGGCCAACGCGCCGAGGTGGGGCCTCGCACGGGAGGGCAGGAGCCCGGCCCGGCCCAGGTGGTAGAGGGACCAGCCGATTTCGAAGGCCTCCATCGGGTGCACCTCGGGGGCCCCTCCGTCGGCCGAGCGGCGGGAGAGCGCGTCGAGGTAGGCCAGCGCCCGGGGGGAGCCCGTGTGCTGCCACAGGGCCACCGTGGCCGCCGGGGAGCATCCCACAGAGCCTCCGGGCGACTGCAGCGCGGCCCTAGCGGTCGGCATGTCCGGCGTGCTCAACGCGGCGGGCGCGGCGGGCGCGGTCGACGCGTCCGCATGCGCCGTCGCCGGGGCGACCTCCATGCAGTACCGCAACGACGCGGAACCCGGCCCCGCTGCGCCGGCGGCCATCGCGGCCAGCTTCTCCCGGCGCAGCGCGCCGACTTCCGGCCATGCGCGCGCCGGGAGCTGCACTCCACGGGCGCGGAGCTGCCGGGTCAGCTCCGGCACGACGAATTCGAGCCCGATCGGTTCGTGCGGCCCGCCCGGGAAGCCCCGTGCCGCCGAGGAGCGCAGGTACGCGAGCCCTCGCCTCAAGGCCGCCTCCACCCAGCCGGACGGGCCGGTCGGTGAGGTGTCCGCGTAGTCGACGAGCGTCCGCACGGCCGCCAGGGTCGACATGAGCCGGTCGGCGGGCAGTTCGATCCGCCCGCCCCAGGAGCCGTCCGGGTGCTGGCGGTCCCGCAGCCACTGCAGTGCACGCGGATAGCGCGGCGAACCCCCCGGGGAGCGGACCCGGGCCACGAACGCCGTGTTGTAACTGTCCGAGCAGGTACCGACATCACCGAGGTGCGGCATGAGACGGTCCACCGCATCTCGGACTCGGCGGGCAGGCGGCCGGCCCGGGACTGTCGTCATGGTTCACCTTCTACGCCCCGCCCCGCTCTCCTCTCAAGCGAGCGGTCCGCTGGGCGAACCGATAGGTTGCCGCGCCGCCGTGACGACGGCATTCTGCAGTTCTCGGCATGACGAGCGATCAACCGACCGCAGTTGATTCCTGTCCAGGGAACAGTCTGACTGATGACGACTCCTCGGCTTCCCTATCCCGACGGCTGGTTCGCCGTGGCGTTCCGGGACGAACTGCCCGCGGGCAAGGTGCTGACGCGCCGGCTCATGGGTGAGGACATCGTGCTGTACCGGACCCGTTCCGGCCTGGTGCGAGCCGTGCGCCCGTTCTGCCCGCACCTGGGGGCGCACCTCGGGCACGGTGGCACGGTGGACGGGGAGGACATCCTCTGCCCGTTCCACGGTTTCGCCTATGCTCCCGACGGGGCCTGCGTGCGGACGGGGTACGGAGCACCGCCGCCCCGCGCTCGGCTGGCACTGCGGCAGGTGCGCGAGGTCGACGGCGCCGTCCTCGTGTGGCACCACTCCCAGGGGCTGCCGCCGGCCTGGGAGATCCCCGCGTCGGTGCCGGCGGTGACGGGCCCGGGCGGGTACGTCGCGCAGACCCTGGTCGCCCACCCCCAGGACGTGATGGAGAACGCCGTCGACACCGGGCACGGCCCGACCGTGCACCGCATGAACACCGAGATCCGGCGCATGCGGTGTACGGGAACGACGATGGAGGTCGACCTCTCGACGATGCCCGCGGCAGCCCGCCGCAACGGCTATCTGGTGGCCAACCGGGTCCACTACGACCTGCAGGTCCGCGGCCTCGGGTGGATGGCCGTCCGGGCGTGCGTCCCCGGGCTGCGCACGTACATGCGCTTCTGGACCCTGCCGACCCCCATCGATCCGCGCCGCATCGAGCTGCGGCTCGCCGTGAACGTGGAGGAGGCGGCCGGAATCGCCTTGCCGCCCTGGGCGACCAGGCTGCTGAGCAAGGCCTTCGCCCCCTTGATCAGCCGCGACGGGGCCAAGGACTTCCCGATCTGGCGGCACAAGACCCATGTCCAGCACCCCAAACTGGCCAAGGGCGACGGTCCCATCATGGAGTACCGCCGCTGGGCCGGTCAGTTCTACAGCGGGGCGACCCCCTGATCCGCAGCGGGCGCCCCCTGACCCACCGGTGATACGGAGGCACGCCAGATGCGACGGCCGAATCTGTTCTTCTGCCCGCTCCCTCTGCGGATCAGCCCCGATACCGAACGCGCCCGCGCCCATACACGGGCGTGGTGCCAGGAGGTGGGGATGGCCGCCTCGCCGGAGGCCGCGGCCGTCTGGGACGCCTACCGGCTGGACATGTGGGGCTCGTGCGTCTGGTGGTACTGCACCGGCGACCTGCTGGACCTGGTCACCGACTGGGGCACGTGGGGCGTCATGCTCGACGATGTCCTCGAAGTCCAGGACCCCGAACTCATCCACGACACCGTCGACGAGATGAAGCGGATCCTCGCGGCCAATGACCCCGGCGCGCTGAGCGCCGGAGCGGGTCCGTTCGCCGTGGCCCTGTCCGACCTGTGGCGGCGCACGCAGGACCACGGGATGTCGGTGCGCTGGCAGCGTCGCACCGCGAACCGCTTCATCCGCTTCCTGGACTCCTACCTCCGCGACGCGGTCTACCGCCGGGACGGTGTCTGGCCCACGGTCGAGCACTACCTGGACGACCGGATCTGGTCGACCGCCTCGCTGGCCAACATGTGCTTCAACGACCTCGAGCACCGCTGCGAGCTGGGCGACGACATCGTCATGCACCCCGTCCTCCACGCCATGCAGCGTGCCACGGGCGACCACATCGCCCTCGTCAACGACATCACCGGCGTCCACCGCGAGGCCTCGTGGAACGACCACATCAACGTCGTCCCCCTGATCCAGCGCCAGTATCGGTGCACTCAGAAGGAGGCCATCGCCCGGGCCGTCACGATGGCTGACCAGCGCATGCGCTCCTTCCTGGCCCTCGAACGCGCGCTGCCCGACCTCTGCGCCGACCTCGACGTCACGCCGCAGGAGCGCGAGTGCATCGGCCACCTGACCCGTGGGCTGCGCTCCTGGCTGAGCGGCAACATCGAGTACCACCTCATCTCGCCGCGCTACGAGGAACGCCCCCTGCCCGCCAGCCGGCACACCGGCGCGTGGATGACCGGCGCGCACCGCGATCCGGCTCCCATCCCCTC
>NZ_JBPQTS010000072.1:0-35129 GCF_051386455.1 Streptomyces sp. URMC 124 | reverse complement strand
CCGGGGGCCGGGCCCCGCCCGGCCCGGCTGACGGCCGCGGCCGCACTGACCGGCGTCGAGGGCGTGGCGCTCGCCGCCGCCGGTATCTACCTGCTGGTCATGGGCCTGCTCGGCAAGCCGGACAGCCCCCAGCAGGCCGAGACGGGCGGTCTGACCGTGCTCGCGCTGGCCGTGCTCCCACTGACGGCCGCGCGCGGGCTGTGGCTGCGCCGCCGGTGGAGCCGCGGGCCCGCCATGATCACGCAGATCATGGCGCTGCCGGTGGCCTGGACGCTCTACGTGGCCGGTGGGGCGATGGTCGCCGCCGCGGTGGCGCTGACCGCTGTGGCTTTGGGCACGCTTGTGCTGCTGGTGAACCCCACGGCGACCGAGGCGCTCGGGATCGGCCCGCGGGACTGAGGCCACGGGGCTCCGCCCCGGACCCCGGTCCTCCTGCGCGGGACGGCTCTGTCCTGCCTTCGGGTGCCTACTCCTCGATCAGCAGCCTGTCCCGCAGCTGGGCCAGCGTCCTCGCCAGCAGCCGTGACACGTGCATCTGCGAGATCCCGACCTCCTGGGCGATCTGGGACTGGGTCATGTTGCCGAAGAACCTCAGCAGCAGGATCTTCTTCTCCCGCGGCGGCAGGTCCTCCAGCAGTGGCTTGAGGGACTCGCGGTACTCGACGCCCTCCAGCGCCTCGTCCTCCGCGCCGAGGGTGTCCGCGACGGCCGGGGACTCGTCGTCCGTGTCGGGCACGTCCAGGGAGAGGGTGCTGTAGGCGTTGGCGGACTCCAGCCCCTCCAGCACCTCCTCCTCGGAGATCCCCAGGTGCTCGGCCAGCTCGTGGACGGTGGGGGCGCGGCCGTGCCGCTGGGAGAGCTCGGCGGTGGCCGTGGTCAGGGCCAGGCGCAGCTCCTGCAGCCGGCGCGGGACGCGGACCGCCCAGCCCTTGTCGCGGAAGTGCCGCTTGATCTCCCCGACGACCGTGGGGGTCGCGTACGTGGAGAACTCGACGCCGCGGTCGGGGTCGAAGCGGTCCACCGACTTGATCAGGCCGATGGTGGCGACCTGGGTGAGGTCGTCGAGCGGCTCCCCGCGGTTGCGGAAGCGCCGGGCCAGGTGCTCCACCAGCGGCAGGTGCATCCGCACGAGGTGGTTGCGCAGCTCGGCCCGCTCGGGCGAACCGTCCGGCAGCGCCCGCAGCTCGATGAACAGGGCCCGGGCACCACTGCGGTCCTGCGCGGTGGAGTGCCGGTGCTGGTGCTGGTCCATGTGGTCCGCCCGCTCTGGTGGGTCGCCCGCCTCGTCCGGCGCGGGATTCGCAGGATCGCCCGGCAGCTGTCGGGCGGGCTGCTGCGGGATGGCCGGGGTACGCACCCCCCGCGACGATGCAGTACTCACGGAGCCCCCTCTTCCGTCACGGCTGTCCGGGGCCGGCGCCGCGCTTCTTGTGCAGGCTGATGCTGACCGTACGGTCGTCGGCGACGGTCGAGTCGACCTCACCGGCCAGGGCGGAGAGCACCGTCCAGGCGAAGGTGTCGCGCTCGGGTGCGCGGCCGTCCGTGGTGGGCGCCGAGACGGTCACCCGCAGCGCGTCGCCCACCAGGCGGAAGACGCAGCTGAGAACGGAGCCGGGCACGGCTTGTTGCAGAAGGATCGCGCACGCCTCGTCCACCGCGATGCGCAAGTCCTCGATCTCGTCGAGGGTGAAGTCCAAGCGGGCCGCGAGACCGGCTGTCGCCGTTCGCAGCACCGACAGGTAGGCACCCGCAGCGGGCAGCCGGACTTCCACGAAGTCCTGGGTCCCGGGCTCGCCTGCGATTGGGGACACCCTCACCTCCAAGGTGGCACAAGCTTCTTGAGCTGTTACGAGCGCCGGCCCCCGCCCTCGGCCGCCCTTCGGTCGAAGGTCGCGCGCGGGCCGGTGCGGCACATGGTTCGGCTGCGACGCTATCGCGATCTGCGGGTCCGTGGAGCAGCCCCGCGACTGTCACTCATGGTAAACCCATGAGCACGGACAGTGGCTAGAGGCTTGCGGTCCCAAATCGAAAGAGCTGTCGCCTAGTTGGGATTTTCGTCACTCTGCGCGAGCGCCGCAAGGGTGCGGAGGGGTTCTCCGGACAAGCGGTAGGTGGTCCATTCGTCCATGGGTTCGGCCCCGAGGGATTTGTAGAACCCGATCGAGGGCGTGTTCCAGTCCAGCACTGACCATTCGAAACGCTGGTAGCCGCGGTCGGCGCAGATCCGGGCGAGGGTCGCGAGGAGCGCCTTGCCGTAGCCCCCGCCGCGCGCCTCGGGGCGCACGTAGAGATCCTCCAGCCAGACACCGTGCGTGCCCGTCCAGGTGGAGAAGTTGCGGAACCAGATCGCGAAGCCGACCGGCTCCGCCGTCACCGGCGCCCCACTGTCCCCAGGACCGCCCGTAGATCCGTCACTCTCCGCTATCAGTGCGAACGCCGCGGGGTGCTCCCCGAAGAGGGCCTCGTGCAGCTGTTCCTCGGTCGCCCGCGCGTCCTCCACCGACCGTTCGTACTCCGCGAGTTCGCGGATCATCGCGTGGAGGGCGGGCACGTCTGCGGGCGTCGCGGCTCGGATCATGCGTGCATGCTAGCGGGCGGCGTCAGACCAGCCGCTGGTCCACGTAGCACCAACGCCAGCTCTGGCCCGGCTCGAAGCTGCGCATCACGGCGTGTCCCGTCTCCCGGAAGTGGCCCGTGGCGTGCCGGTACGGCGAGGAGTCGCAGCACCCGACGTGGCCGCAGACCAGGCACAGCCGCAGCTGCACGGGGTGGCTGCCGGCCGCCTCGCACTCCGGGCACGTCGGGTGCACGGCGACGGGCTCGGGGCGCGGCAGCGCGGGAAGGTGCTGGCAGTCGCTCATGATTGCCAGATTAGATCGCACCGCCGACAAGCGAGCACGCGCACCGACGAGGGGACTGCCGGACCGATGGACGTCATGCCACTGCTGATGCTGGTCGCGGTGAGTGCCGCCCTCGCCGGCGCGGCGCGGCGCACCCCCGTACCCGCGCCCCTGCTGCTCGTGGCCGCGGGACTCGTCGCCTCCCAGATCCCCGGCGTGCCGGACTACACCCTCGACCCCGGCGTCGTCCTGCCCCTCCTGCTGCCGCCGCTGCTGCACACGGCCGCGCTCGACAGCTCCTACCTCGACCTGCGGGCCAACCTCCGGCCCGTCGCGCTGCTGTCCGTCGGCTACGTCCTCTTCGCGACCCTCGCCGTCGGCTACGCGATCTACCTCGTCGTGCCGGGCCTGCCGCCCACGGCCGCCCTCGTCCTCGGCGCCGTCATCGCCCCGCCCGACGCCGTCGCCGCCACCGCCATCGCCCGCCGCCTCGGCCTGCCCTCGCGCATCACCACCATCCTGCAGGGCGAGTCCCTCGTGAACGACGCGACCGCCATCACCGCCTACAAGGTGGCCCTCGCCGCCGCCCTCGGCACGGGCGCCACCTGGGGCGAGGGCATCACGGAGTTCGCCGTCGCCTCCCTCGGCGGCATCGGCGTCGGCCTGGCCCTCATGGTCCCGCTGCACTGGCTCCGCAAGCACCTGCGCGAACCCCTGCTGCAGAACACCCTCTCCCTGCTGATCCCCTTCGCCGCCTACGCCGCCGCCGAGGGGTTCCACGCCTCAGGGGTGCTCGCCGTCGTGGTCGTCGCCCTCTGGCTCGGACACCACTCCTGGCAGGTCGACTTCGCCACGCGGCTGCAGGAAGCCGCCGTGTGGAAAATGGTCTCCTTCGTCCTGGAGTCCGCCGTCTTCGCCCTCATCGGACTGCAGCTCCCCGTCGTGCTGCGCGGCCTCGACGCCTACGGGGCGGGGGCGGTCGCCTGGTACGCGGTCGCCGTCTTCCTCGCCGTCGTGGCGGCCCGCTTCGTCTGGGTCTACCCCGCGACGTTCCTGCCGCGCGCCCTGTCCGCGCGGATCCGCGAGCGGGAGACCGACACCACCTGGAAGAGCCCGCTCGTCGTCGGCTGGGCCGGCATGCGGGGCGTGGTCTCCCTCGCCATCGCCTTCTCCATCCCGGCCACCACGCACTCCGGGGAGCCCTTCCCCCACCTCGACCTCGTCCTGTTCCTCACCTTCACGACCGTCATCGGCACCCTCGTCGTCCAGGGGCTCACGCTCCCCCCGCTGATCCGCGCGCTGCGGCTGCCCGCGCGCGACAGCGCCGCGGACACCCTCGCCGAGGCGCAGGCCCAGAACGAGGCCTCCGTCGCCGCCGAGCGGCGCCTGGACGAACTCCTCGCCGACGAGAACAACGCCCTGCCGCCGCCGCTGGCCGACCGGCTCCGGGGCGTCATGGAGCGGCGGCGCAACGCGGTGTGGGAGCGGCTCGGGACGGTCAGTGCGGTGACGGGGGAGTCCGCCGACGACATCTACCGGCGGCTCTCCAGGGAGATGATCGGGGCCGAGCGGGAGGTCTTCGTCGCGTTGCGGGACCAGCGGCGGATCGACGACGAGATGCTGCGCACGCTGTTGCGGCGGCTGGACTTGGAAGAGGCCGCCGCGTACCGCGAGGAGGGCGGTGCGGCCTGACGTGCCGCCCGAAGGTCAGGGCGAGCCCGTGATGACCGCCGCCACCGTCGTTCCCCTGGGGAACGCTCCCTCCTCCGTCAGGGTCGTCAGGCCGTGCAGCATCTTCGCCACGTACAGGCGCTCCAGCGGCAGGCCGTGGCGGGCCGCGAAGTCGTCGGCGAAGGCGTCCAGCGCGGGTGACGTCTTCGCGTAGCCGCCGCAGTGGAAGCGCTCGTCGAGCCGCCACGCGCCGCGCCGCCCGCCGAACGCCTCGCCCTGCAGGCGCTCGGTCTCCGCGCCCAGGAAGCCGCCCTTGAGCACGGGGAAGCCGATCGCCCGCTGTCCCTCGCCCAGCCCGGCGGCCAGGCCGGCGAGCGTGCCGCCCGTGCCGCAGGCGACGCCGACGACGTCCGCCATGCCGCGCAGCTCGCGCCCGAGCTCCGCGCAGCCGAGCACGGCGGCGGCGTTGGAGCCGCCCTCGGGCACGACGAAGCAGTCGCCGCCCGCCTGCCCGGTCAGCCGGGCCAGCACCTCCGGCTCCGCCTTGCGGCGGTAGGTGGTGCGGTCGACGAACACCAGCCGCATGCCGGACGCGGCGCAGGAGCGCAGCGACGGGTTCAGCGGCCGGTCGGCGAGCTCCTCGCCGCGGACGACGCCGACGGTGGCGAAGCCGAGCAGGCGGCCCGCCGCGGCGGTGGCCCGCAGGTGGTTGGAGTAGGCGCCGCCGAACGTCAGCAGGGTGTGCCGGCCCTCTTCCGCCGCGGCCCGCAGATTGGGCGCGAGCTTGCGCCACTTGTTGCCGGGCAGCTCGGGGTGTATCAGGTCGTCCCGCTTGAGCAGCAGCCGTACGCCGTGCCGGGCGAACCGCTCGTCCGGGAGCTCCACGAGGGGGGACGGCAGCCGCGGCCGCAGGCCGGCGAGCCCGGCGCTGCCGGCGGCGGGGGGATGGCTGGTCACGCCCCCATTGTCGCGTGAGCGGGCGGGCGGGCCACGGGGAGCCTCACTTCAGCCGCTCGCGGACCCGCTCGCGCAGCCACTCCATGGAGAAGCCGACGGGGTCGGACTTGCCGGGACGCCACTCCAGGTGGCCGATGACGGACCGCTCGGTCCAGCCGTGGTGCCGGCAGATCGCGGCCGCCACCTGTTCGACGGCCAGCAGCTGGTCCTGCGGCCAGGGGTCCTCGCCGTCACCGCGGTTGACGCACTCGAAGCCGTAGAAGTGGACGTTCCCGTCGGTGTCCGCCCAGCGGACCGGCGGCAGCCGCTTCTCGGCGATCACCGCCTCCAGGACGTCGCCGTCGCCGCCCCCGGCGTGGTTGGCGCGCCCGCAGCCGACGAGGTGGATCGCGCCGTCCTTGGCGATGACCCCGTGGCACAGGGGGCCCGGCAGCTCGTCGTAGCCGTTCCAGCACAGGCGCACGGTGCTGTCGGTGCCGGACGTGGCGGAGTGGTGGATCATCACGCCGTTGACCGGCCCCCAGGGGCCGTGCCCGGCCCGGTTGTGGTTGCGCCAGCCCTCCACTTCGACGACGGTGGCGCCCTCGCGTCTGAGCGCGGCCAGGAACTCGTTCGCGGACATGGGTGGGGCCATGCCGCCCTCCTTCGGTTCGTCAGGTGGCGTACGCCGGTCGCGTAGGCCGAATGACCCCCTTGTACCCAAAAGTTCGCAGGTGGGCCGGGCGTTCGGATATCGTGCGAGCCGATCCGGCCGTTGGCCGAATATCCCACCGATCGCATCGTCGACAGCGTCGTCGACACGGAAGTACGGACCAAGGACTGTGGACTACCAGGCCGTCCTCGAAGAGGTCACCGCCTTCGCCCGCCCGCTCGTCGGCCGTGGCCAGGTGGCCGACTACATCCCCGCCCTCGCCGAAGTGGACGTCAACCAGTTCGGCATGGCCGTCGCGGACGTCGACGGCGGCGTGTACGGCATCGGCGACTGGGAGAAGCCCTTCTCCGTGCAGTCCATCTCCAAGGCCTTCAGCCTGGCGCTCGTGCTGGCCGAGGGCGGCGGGAAGATCTGGGAGCGGGTCGGAACGGAACCGTCCGGAAATCCCTTCAACTCGCTGGTCCAACTCGAATACGAGAACGGCATCCCGCGCAATCCGTTCATCAACGCGGGCGCGCTCGTCGTCACCGACCGGCTGCAGACGCTCACCGGCGACGCCAGCACCACCATGCTGGAGTTCCTGCGCGCCGAGAGCGGCAACCCGGATGTGGCCTTCGACCCCGCCGTCGCCGCCTCCGAGACCGAGCACGGCGACCGCAACGCCGCCCTCGCGCACTTCATGGCCAGCTACGGCAACCTCGACAACCCCGTGCCCACCGTCCTGGAGCACTACTTCTGGCAGTGCTCCATCGAGATGAGCTGCCGCGACCTCGCTCGCGCGGGCAGCTTCCTGGCCCGCCACGGGCTGCGGGCCGACGGCTCGCGGCTGCTGCCGCGGCGCGAGGCGAAGCAGGTCAACGCCGTCATGCTCACGTGCGGTACGTACGACGCGGCCGGGGACTTCGCCTACCGCGTGGGCCTGCCGGGCAAGAGCGGCGTCGGGGGCGGCATCGTCGCCGTGATACCGGGACGGTGCACGCTGTGCGTGTGGAGCCCCGGGCTCGACGCGCGGGGCAACTCCGTCGCCGGGGTCGCTGCGCTGGACCACTTCACGACCTTGACCGGGTGGTCGGTGTTTTAGACGCTACGCCGGGTGCGTGTCGGCCGGCTGCGGGTCGTGTGTGGCTGGTCGCGCAGTTCCCCGCGCCTCTTACGGGGCGCGGTTCCTTACGGGCAGCGGATGACCTGGCCCGCGTAGGAGAGGTTGCCGCCGAAGCCGAAGAGCAGGATCGGGGCGCCCGACGGCACCTCCGCGCGCTCGACCAGCTTGGAGAGCGCGAGCGGAATGCTCGCGGCGGAGGTGTTGCCCGACTCGGTGACGTCCGTCGCGACGATCGCGTTGACCGCCCCGAGCTTGCGGGCGACCGGCTCGATGATCCGCAGGTTGGCCTGGTGCAGGACGACCGCGGCGAGGTCCTCCGGCGCGATGCCGGCCCGCTCGCAGACCCGGCGGGCGATGGGCGGCAGCTGCGTGGTGGCCCAGCGGTAGACCGACTGGCCCTCCTGGGAGAAGCGGGAGGGCGTGCCCTCGATCCGCACGGCGTGCCCCATGCCGGGCACCGAGCCCCACACGACCGGCCCGATCTCGGGCTCGACCGAGGCCGTGACGACGGCGGCGCCCGCCCCGTCGCCGGTCAGGACGCACGTCGTCCGGTCGGTCCAGTCGGTCACGGAGGTGAACTTCTCCACGCCGATGACCAGGGCGTTCGTCGCGGCGCCGGCCCGGATGGCGTGGTCGGCGCTGGCCAGCGCGTGGGTGAAGCCGGAGCAGACGACGTTGACGTCCATGGTGGCGGGCGTGGCGAGGCCCAGCGCGGCCGCGACGCGGGCGGCCGTGTTCGGGCTGCGGTCGTCGGCCGTGCAGGTGGCGACGAGGACGAGGTCGATCTCGTCCGCCGCGAGCCCGCTGTGGGCCAGCGCCTTGCCGGCGGCCTCGGCCGCCATGTCGGCGACCGTCTCGTCGGGCGCGGCGACCCGGCGGGTGCGGATGCCGACGCGGGAGCGGATCCACTCGTCGCTGGTGTCGACCATGGTCGCCAGCTCGTCGTTGGTCAGCACCCGGGCGGGCTGGTAGTGGCCGAGGGCGAGGACGCGGGACCCGGTCATCGGCGGTTCCTCCTGCGAGGGCTGGCGGGGTGGTACGAAGGAAAGTGCGGGGCGAAGGCGTACGGACGGGACGGACCCGGACGTACGAGACCGGTGTCGGGACCCCGCGTACGGATATCCGTACGGAATTCACAGTCTTGACGCTGCACGCCCGCAACCGGGTATGTGATCCGCCCAATGTTCTGCCTGGATAACTGGCACAACCCGCAGGGCCCGGCCGCTGCGGCGGCCGGGCCCTGTCCCCCCTGTGGTGATCTGTGACATTGCCGGCGCCGCTGGGTGCCGCACCGGCCACGCTCCGGCGTCAGCGCAGTGAGAGCGCCTTGCGGATCGTCGTGAACAGCTGCGTCTGGTCGGTGACCCCGAGGACGCGCTCCGCCTGCGGGCCCTGGGCGGCGATGCGCACCTGGGTGCCGGTGTGCTCCTGCGCCTTGCCCGGGGTGTTGGTGGAGTAGTTGACCTTGAGCTTGCCGCCCTCGTCGGTGACCAGCGTGGAGGACAGGCCGGGCGGGGTGGCCTCCAGCGGGACGATCTGGCTGGTGTGGCCGTGGTCGGCGGTGGTGACGACCAGGGTGTCCGGGTGCTGCGCCGCGTAGTCGCGGGCGACCTTGACGGCGCGGTCGAGGGCCGCGGTCTCGCCGATCTGGCCGCACGGGTCGGCGGCGTGGTCGCGCTTGTCGATCGAGGCGCCCTCGACCTGCAGGAAGAAGCCCTTCTTGGACCCGGAGCCCTTCTGCTTGGCCTCCAGGAGCTGCAGCGCCTTGCGGGTCTGGTTCTCCAGGCTCGGGGTGCCGGCCTTGCGCTCGGGGTTGTTCGTCACGCAGCGCTGCGGCTCGGTGCCGCCCTGGGCGGCGGCCTTGCCCGTCCACTCGACGGGCACGTTGCCGTCGGCGAACAGGCCCAGCACCGGCTTGCCGGGCTTGACGGACTTCAGGGCCTTGTCGTCGGTGACGACCTGGTAGCCGAGCTGCCGGGCCTGCTCGGTCACGGTCCGGCCCGCGAAGCGGCCCTCGGTGATCTTCTGGTCGAAGCGGGCCTTGCCGCCGCCCAGCAGCACGTCCACCTTGTGGTTCACGCTCTGCTCGGCGATCGAGCCGGGTCCGCCCTTGGCGACGGTGTCGTTCGGGCAGGCCTTCATGTCGGCCGGGCCCGCGCAGCTGCGGTCGGTGGCGTGCGAGGCGAGGACGGCGGGGGTGGCGTCGGTGAGCTCGGCGGTGGTGACGCTGCCGGTCGCCAGTCCGTTCTTCTGGGCCAGCTCCAGGATGGTGGGCATGGCCTTGTCGGTGCCGGGGGACTTGGATATCCGGCCGTTGACCGTCTTCTGCCCGGTGGCCCAGCCGGTGCCGCTGGCCGCGGAGTCCGTCACGTAGTCCGGCTTGCCGTCCTTGTCGACGGAGTACGTCGTGTACGAGCCGGTGAGCGGGAACTTGTCCATGTTCAGCCGGCCGGCCGCGCCCACGGTGTAGTCGCGGGCCAGGGTGATCTCCGAGTCGCCCATGCCGTCACCGATGAGCAGGATGACGTTCTTGGCCTTCGCGGCGCCGTGGCCCGCGCCGAGCGCGGGGACGTCCGAGCCGCCGCCCGCCCCGGAAGCGGCGGCCGCGGCCGGTACCGCGGCGCCGGCGGCGAGCAGTGCGGCGGCGCCCCAGGCGAGACGACGCCGGTGCGGACGAGAACCCATGGTTTTTCCTCCTCGTAGGCCGGGCGGGATGTCCGGCCGGGGGAAGCTCACCAGGGGCGGGTGTACCGGAGGAGTCGTACAGGTGTCCTGTGGTTCACCGGGGGTTGTCGGCCGGTTGATCATCCGCCTTCGCGGCTCGGCCGTCGGCCACGGCTTGACCGTCGGCCTTCATGGCCTTCGCCTCGCTCTTGAGGATGCGCATGGACTTGCCGAGCGCGCGGGCGGTGTCGGGCAGCTTCCGCGACCCGAACAGGACGACCATCACGAGCACCACCACGAGGATGTGCCAGGGCTCCAGGGCATTGCGCAGCATGATCGGCGCACCTCTCTCTTCCGCTCGCTTCCGTAACCGTTGCGGTCACCATACTTGCCAGATTGCGCAACTGGACAACCAAAGTGGCTGCCCGGCCGTCTATCGGGGTGAGGTGGCGAGGAGCCGGGCACACGCCGGGGAACGGCCGGCCGGGGGAATGGATGAGGGCTCGCGGATGAGTGGCAGCCGAGGGAGCGGGACGCATCACCGGATGCGGACGGCGACGCTCGTGGTGATGGCGTTCGTGGTGCTGCTGGCCGCGGGTGCCGGCTGGCTCTACCTGCGGCTGAACGGCAACATCAGCACGTTCGACGCGGACGGGCTGTCCAAGAACCGTCCGGGCGCCGGGGCCGCCGGGCAGAACGTCCTGGTCATCGGCTCGGACTCGCGCGCCGGGGGCAACAGCGGCCTGGGCGGGGGCGAGGGCGACGTCGGCCGCTCCGACACCGCCTTCCTGCTGCACGTGTACCGCGATCGCGAGCACGCCATTGCCGTGTCGATCCCGCGGGACACGCTCGTGGACATCCCGCCGTGCCGGCGCCCCGACGGCAGTTGGACGTCCGGCCGGACGCGGGCGATGTTCAACTCCGCCTTCTCGGTGGGGGAGTCGTCGAAGGGCAACCCGGCCTGCACGCAGAACACCGTGGAGAAGCTCACCGGGCTGCGCGTCGACCACACCGTCGTCGTCGACTTCGAGGGCTTCTCCGCGATGACCTCGGCCGTCGGCGGGGTGGAGGTGTGCCTGCCCAAGGACGTTTACCAGGGCGACCTCGACCCGCACCGCGGCTCGCGCGGCGGGCTGCTGTTCCCCAAGGGGCAGCAGACGGTCTCCGGGCAGAAGGCCCTGGACTACGTGCGCGTGCGGCACGGCATCGGCGACGGCTCCGACATCGGCCGCATCCAGCGCCAGCAGGCCTTCCTCGCCGGCCTGGTCAAGAAGGTGCGGGCGCAGGGCTTCAACCCCGCCACGCTGCTGCCGCTGGCCGACGCCGCCACGCGGTCGATGACCGTCGACCCGGGGCTGGGCTCGGCCGACAAGCTGCTGTCCTTCGCGATGTCGCTCAAGGACATCGGCCTGCACGACATCAAGTTCATCACCGTCCCCTGGCGCTACCAGGGGGACCGCGTCGACATCGTCCGGCCCGAGGCCGACGCGCTGTGGGCCTCGCTGAGAGCGGACCGCACCATCGACGGCAAGGACGCGGGCGGCGACCGCCCGAAGGCCGCCCGGTCGGCGGCCCCGGCTCCGGCACCGGCTTCCCCGGCCCCGCCCTCGCCGGAGGCGGTCTCCGGCGAGGGCGTGAGCGTCTCGGTTGCCAACGGCACCAGGGTGACGGGGCTCGCGGCGCGGGCCGCCGCCGCCCTCGAACAGCACGGGTTCACGGTCGGGGACACCGGCAACGCCGAGGTCCGCAACGCGGGCATCACCGTGATCGAGTTCGGTCCGGGGCGGGCGGCGGAGGCGCGGACGGTGGCCAGGCTCTTCCCCGGGGCGTACATCCGGGGCGTGGCGGCCGACGGGATCACGGTGACCGTGGGTCGCGACTACGCGTCCGCGAGCGCCGTC
The DNA here is from genome assembly GCF_051386455.1 of Streptomyces sp. URMC 124. Taxonomy (NCBI): domain Bacteria; kingdom Bacillati; phylum Actinomycetota; class Actinomycetes; order Kitasatosporales; family Streptomycetaceae; genus Streptomyces; species Streptomyces sp. URMC 124. Next base: position 23,342 of record NZ_JBPQTS010000072.1, on the reverse strand, counting down.
GGGGCCGCCTCGGGCGTCGCGTCCGGGAGCGCGTCCGGGAGTGCTTCCGCGGGTGGGTCCGGCGGCGCCGGGCCGTCCGTGTCGCCCTCCGCCCCGGCGCCCGGCACCCTCTCCACCGACGTCGCCGCCACGGCCCGGTCGGCGGACGACGACCCCTGCGCGAACCTCTCGTACGGATGAGCCGGGGGAGACGGGGGAACCCGATGACTGGTTAATCCGTTTTGGGAGTAAATTTCGCTATAGGTAGGAAATCGACCTCGATCCGAGGAGCAACGCCATGCCCGCCACCCCCCGGGCGCTTCCCAGGCCGCTGCTGGTCCTGATCGCCGCCCTGATCGCGCTGGCCGGCACGGCGCTCTACGCCCCCGCCCCCTCCGCACACGCCGCGACCGGCATCGACACCGTCGCCGAGGCACTGCGCAAGAGCCCGGTCTACGTCGACCCGCGCGCCGCCGGGCAGCTCCCGGCGGCCGACGCCGACGCCCTGGCCAAGAAGATCGAGGACGCGGGGAAGCCGGTCTTCGTGGCCGTCCTGCCCGACAGCCCGGAGTTCCCGAAGGCCACCGTCTTCCAGGACCTGCGCACCAAGGTCGGCATCGCCGGCGTCTACGCCATCCGGCTCGGCGACGCCTTCAACGCCCACGCCGACTCCCGGGTGATGTCCCGCAACGCGGTCGGCAACCTCGTCGGCTCCGTCCAGCGCACCGGCGGCGACGCCAAGACCATGCTGGGCGCCTTCGTCGACCAGGCCGACCGGCAGGCCCGGGGCCGGGCCCCGAGCTCCTGGGACGGCGCGGATTCCGGCGTCGGCGCCACGGGGCTGATCACCGGCGGCGCGATTGTCGTCGCGGGCGGCGCGGGCGCGTACGCCCTCTACCGGCGCAACAAGCGCAAGCGCGAGGAGCGCGAGCGGGCCGAGCTCGACGCCCTGCGCGTCGTCGTCGACGAGGACATCACCGCCTTCGGCGAGGAGCTCGACCGGCTCGACTTCCACCCCTCCGAGCCCGGCGCCGACGACGCCATGCGGCGCGACTACGAGGAAGCCCTCGACGCCTACGAGGAGGCCAAGTCGAAGATGGCCGCCGTGGCGCACCCCGAGGACGTCACCGCCGTCACCGCCACCCTCGACAAGGGCCGCTTCGCCCTCGCCACCCTCGCCGCCCGCCGCACCGGCTCCCCCCTGCCCGAACGCCGCGTGCCCTGCTTCTTCGACCCGCGCCACGGCCCGTCCGTCCGGGACGTCGCATGGGCGCCCCCGGGCGGCGCGCCGCGCACCGTGCCCGCCTGCGCGGCCGACGCGGCCAGGGTGGCCGAGGGCGAAGAACCCCTGTCCCGCACGGTGCAGACCGCCGACGGCCGGCAGCCCTACTGGAACGCCGGCCCCGCCTACGCCCCCTGGGCCGGCGGCTACTTCGGCGGCGGCCTCCTGCCCGGCCTCCTCGTCGGCACCATGCTGGGCGGCATGCTCTCCGGACCGGCCTACGCGGCCCCGGCCGACACCGGCCCCGACGGCGGCGACTACACCGGCAGCGACTTCGACTCCGGCGACTTCGGCGGCGGAGGCTGGGGCGGCGGAGGCGGCGGCTTCGGGGGCGACGGCGGAGGGTTCGGCGGCGGCGACTGGTGAGCGCACGCCGCGGGGCCGCGGACCGGCCGCCTCCGGAGCAGGGCGGCCGTCCGCGGCCGAGAAGGGGCGCGGACCGGCGGTCGGGCCCGGCCGCAGAGCGTACGGGCCCCACCCCCGTGTGCCGCCGGTACGCGCCCGGTGGGCCTGAGTGCCGGGGAGGACACACCGAGCATGCTCGCACCCCGGTGCTGAAGCCGCGCTGAGGATTCCTTAAGGGGACTTCAGGCAGCGGGCCCGCGGTCCGGGCCATGCTGAAGACATGCGAATACTGGTGGTGGAGGACGACCGGCGGCTCGCGGAACTCCTGCGCCGCGGCCTGGTCGCCGAAGGGTTCGCGGTGGAGGTCGCGCACGACGGGCACACCGGCCTGCACCTGGCGGCCGAGGACGCGTACGACGTGGTCGTGCTCGACGTCATGCTGCCCGGTCTCAACGGCTACCGCGTGTGCGCCCGGCTGCGCGAGGCCGGCGTCTGGACGCCGGTGCTCATGCTCACCGCGAAGGACGGCGAGTACGACGAGGCCGAGGGCCTGGACACGGGCGCCGACGACTACGTGACCAAACCCTTCTCCTACGTGGCCCTCGTCGCCCGGCTGCGCGCGCTGGTGCGCCGCGGCAGGCCCGAACGGCCCGCACTGCTGCGCGTCGGCGACCTGCAGATCGACCCCGCGAGCCGCTGCGTCCGGCGCGGTGCCGTCGATCTCCCCCTCACCGCGCGGGAGTTCGCGGTCCTGGAGTACCTCGCCCGGCGCGACGGCGAGGTCGTCGCCAAGGCCGAGATCCTCGCCCACGTGTGGGACGAGGCCTTCCAGGGCGACGTCAACATCGTGGAGGTGCACGTCAGCGCGTTGCGCCGGAAGATCGACGCGCCGTTCGGGCGCCACACCATCCAGACCGTGCGCGGCGTGGGCTACCGGCTGGCGGCCGACGCCCCCACCGGGTGAAGCGGGTGCGGCGGGCGAAGCGGGCCGGCCGCGTGCGCGCGCTGCTGCGGCCCGCCTCCATCCGGGGCCGGCTGACGTGGCTCGTGGCCGTGTCGGCCCTGATCCCGCTGATCGCCGGCGCGGCGCTGGCGGCGGGGTCGCTGCGCGACTACCTGTCGCGGGAGGCCCGCGACTACACGGTCAAGACGGTGGCCACCGTCCCCCGGCTGGCCGACGGCGACCCGGACGCCCAGCTCTTCTACGCGGCCGACAAGCTCCGCGACGACCCCCGCCTGGAGGTGTCCACGGGCGTCCGCCCCGCCCCGCCGCGCTGGGACCCCGGCCCCGACCTGCCCGACCACGAACCCTCGCACGGCGACGCCCTGTTGTCGCTGTGGCCCTGGACCGACCCCGGCAGCCGGAGCCCCAGCCTCGACTACGTCCAGGCCGGCACCGAGGGCCGCTACCTGCACGTCGCCAACCGGCTCCAGGTCGAGCAGCGCCGCCTGAACCACATGGTCCGGCTGCTCGCCGCCGCCGTGCTGCTGGTGACCGCCGCGCTCGCGGGTGCGACGTGGTTCGTGGCCGGGCGGGTGCTGCGCCCCGTGGAGGCCATCCGCACCCAGTTCGCCGAGCTCACCGCGCACCACCTGGAGCGCCGGGTGCCCGTGCCCCGCACGCGCGACGAAGTGGCCCGGCTGGCCGCCACGATGAACAGCACCCTCGACCAGCTGCAGGCGGCCGTCGACCAGCAGCGCCGGTTCGTCGGGGACGCCTCGCACGAACTGCGCAGCCCGCTCGCCGCCCTGCGCGCCGAGCTGGAGATCGCCCTCGCCCACCCGGGGGACGCCGAGTGGACGGCGGTCGCCGAGGCGGCCCTCGGGGACACCCGGCGGCTGCAGAGCATCACGTCCGACCTGCTGCTCCTCGCCCGGCTGGACGCGACCGGCGCCGAAGGGCTGCCGGGAGTCCAGCCCGTCGACCTCGCCGCCCTGGTCCGCGAGGAGGTCCGGCGCCGCCCGCAAGGGCGGCGTGCCCTGGAGGTCCGCATCGAGGGCACGGACCCCGTCGTCGTGCCCGGCCGTCACACGCTCATCGCCCGCCTCCTGGGCAACCTCCTCGACAACGCCGACCGGCACGCCGCCCACACCGTCACCGTCCGCCTCGGCCCCGGCCACGACGCCGGGAGGCGGGTCGCGGTCCTGCACGTCGAGGACGACGGCCCGGGCATCCACCCGGACGACCGGCAGCGCGTCTTCGAACGCTTCACCCGCCTCGACGACGCCCGTACGCGCGCGACGGGCGGCACGGGCCTCGGCCTCGCCATCGCCCACCACATCGCGACCGTCCACCACGGAACCCTGGAGGTCACCGACAGTCCGCGCGGCGCCCGCTTCACCACCACGCTGCCGTCCGCGGAGCCGTGCCCCAAGATCTAAGTCATGGCGCAGGAACCCCCGACACAGTTGAATATGCGCACACACATCCGACATCGGGGGGTTCATGTTCGACATCGTCATCCTCGCGCTGCCCGCACTCATGGCGGCGGGCGGCCTCGCCGGCATGGTGTGGGCGGCGATGCGGATGCGGCGGCTGCGCGCCGCGTGGCGCAGCGGCATCGAGGTGCAGGGGCGCTGCCTGCGCCTGTACGCGACGACGGTCACGCGCCGGCAGGGCGCGCACCGGTCGTCCTCGACCACGCTGCACCACGTCTACGAGTTCACCGACGGGGACGGGCGGCAGCGGCGGTTCGAGGAGGCGGGCGGGTCGGCGACGGTCATCGAGGGGGACACCGTCGTCGTCCGCTACCCGCAGGGCCGCCCGGACCGGGCCACGGCCATTCCGCCCGGCGACACCAGGACGCGGGTGGGCATGGGGATCCTGCTGGTCTTCCTGTCCTTCTTCGTGGCCGGGTGCGTGGGCTTCGGGATCTTTTACCTGAGCGTCTTCAAGCCCGCGAAGGACGAGGTCACGGAGCGGATCAAGGAGCCGTGGCCGTCGGCTCCCGCGTCGGCCCCTCCGGTGACGCCGCCGGCCCTGCCGACCCCGCCGGACGGCCCGTCGGGCGACCTTCCGACGGGTTTCCCGAGCGGGTTCCCCACGGGCTTTCCCACCGGCTTCCCGAGCGGGTTCCCCTCCGGCCCGCCCAAGGGGTTCCCCACCGGGCCGCCCGGCGGTTTCCCCGAGGCCCCGTCCTCCGGCGGCCTCAGCCGGTGACGTCCCGGCCGCTGACGGCCCCGCCGGTGACCTGCGCCAGGACCCGGCCGAACGCCCGCAGCCGCTCCGTCTCCGCGGCCGGCCGCCGCACCAGACCCAGGGCGGAGGCGGGCAGGCCCGTCACCGGGACGAACGCGACGTCGCGGCGCCCGTGGTAGTCGGCCGTCGGCCGGCACAACAGCATCCCGGCGCGCCCGGCGGCGGTCAGGGTGATGCCTTCCTGCAAGGTCGTCACCTCCGGGCCGCGCGGCACCGGGCGCCCGCCGGGCGTGACCACGGGGGCCTGGGCCTCGCGCCAGTACGCCGGGGCGGGGCCCGCGGGAACGACGAGCGGGCAGTCCGCGAGCTCCTCCGCGCCGATCCCGGCACGGCCCGCGAAGGGATGCCGGACGGACACCGCCAGCGTCTGCTGCCGGCGGGAGAAGACCGGCCCCACGGCCAGGTCCGGCTCCTCCGCGGGCAACAGCACCACCGCCGCGTCCACTTCACCGGCGCGAACGGCGCCGAACGGGTCGCTCAGCGGGATCTCCACGAGCTCGACCACGCACCCCGGCCGGCGCTCCTCGAACGTGGCGACGGCCTCCATCACCCCGCCGTCCGCCGTGCCCTGGAAGCCGATCCGCAGGACGCCCTCGACGCCGCGGGCCGCGGCCCGGGCCTCGTCCACCACGCCCGCGAGCGCCCCGTACGCGGGCCGCAGCCCGGCCAGGAACCGCTCGCCGAGCGGCGTGAGGGCCACGCGGCGGCTGGTGCGGTCGAACAGCCGCGCGCCGATGCGGCCTTCGAGGGAGCACAGGAGCTGGCTGACGCGGCCCTGCGACACGTACAGCCGCTCGCCGGCCCGGCCGAAGTGCAGTTCCTCGGCGAGGACGAGGAAGCACTCGAGCTCCCGCAGGTCCGCGCCCACGCTCACGCCCGTCCCTGCGCCCCTGCTCACGTTCCGCCCCCGCCGATCGATCAATCCTGCTCATCAAAGGATGAGAAGTCCGGCGTTGTTCCCCACCGCACCGCCGCCGAGGCTGAGGCTCATGAAGAAGGCGGAAGCACAAGGCGGCCTGCCCGCCGTGGTGGCGGTGGCCGCCGCGACGTTCTCGGTCGTGACGAGCGAAATGCTGCCCGTGGGGCTGCTCACCCCGATCGGCTCCGGGCTGGGCGTCCCGGCCGGGACGGCCGGACTGACGATGACCGTGCCGGGGCTGGTGGCGGCGGTCGCCGCGCCCGCCGTGACGGCGGCCGCCGGGCGGCTGGACCGCCGGTGGGTGCTCGTGGGGCTCATGGCCCTGCTGGGCGTGGCCAACCTGCTGTCGGCGCTGGCCGGCCACATCGCGGTGCTCGTGGGGCTGAGGGTCCTGGTGGGCGTGTGCATCGGGGGCGTGTGGGCCGTGGCGGCGGGGCTGGCGGTACGGCTGGTGCCGGAGCGGTCCGTGGGTGCGGCCACCTCACTGATCTTCAGCGGCATCGCGGTCGCGTCCGTGCTCGGTGTGCCGGCCGGCGCCCTGGCCGGCTCCCTCGCGGGCTGGCGGGCGGCGTTCGCGGGCATGGGCGTGGTCTGCCTCGCCGTGACGGCGGCGCTCGCCGTGCTGCTGCCGCCGCTGCCGGCGGAACGGGCCGTCCGGGCGCGGGAGGTGGCAGGGCTGCTGCGCGTCCCGGGCGTACGGGCGGGCCTGCTGGTCGTGGTCCTGATCGTGGCCGGTCACTTCGCCGGCTACACCTTCGTACGGCCCGTCCTGGAGCGGGCGTCCGGGGCGGGGGCCGGACTGATCAGCGGGCTGCTGCTCGCGTACGGCGTGGCGGGCGTGGCCGGGAACTTCCTGGCGGGCGCGGCCGCCGCGCGCAGCCCCCGCCGCGCCCTGCTGGTGATCGCGGTCGCGCTGGCCGCCGTGCTGCCGGCGGTGTCGGTGCCGTCCGGCGGGGCGGTCGCGGCCGGTGCCCTGATCGTGGTGTGGGGGCTGGCGTACGGCGGGGTGTCGGTCTCCACGCAGGGGCTGCTGACGGCGGCGGCGCCGGGATCGCGGGAGGCGGCCTCGGCACTGTTCGTCTCGGCCTTCAACACGGCGATCGCCCTGGGGGCCCTGCTGGGCGGCCGGGTGGCGGACGCGGTGTCGCTGCCGGCGGCCCTGTGGCTGGGCGGGCTGCTGGTGGCAGGGGCGGCCGTGGTGCTGACGGTGCGGTCGCCCGGCCGCCGCCCGCCGCGCGCGAGGGCGGCGGCCCGGGCCACGGCCGGGGACCGTACCTGACGTCCCCGCTCGGGGAACATCCGTGACGAACCCCTCCTCAACGGAGGTCATGACCCGGCGATCGCTGGGTATACGCCGGTCGACAGAGGTGAAGAACCAGGTCAGGACAGCAGCGACGAGGGAGCCGCCGGATGGTTGTGATCGAAGCCCCGTACGGGGACGCCGCCCGGGCGCGCCACGCGACGGCGGAGTTCCTGGCTCGTCACTGCCCGTGGGCGGACCCCGACGCCGTCGTCCTGGTGGTCTCGGAGCTGGTCACCAATGCGATACGGCACGCGGGCGGCTGGTGGCGGCTGTGCGTGCGGGCGGTGCAGGGCCGCCTCGTCGTCGAGATCGCGGACGCGAGCCCGCGTCCGCCGCAGCCGCGCCCGCCGGACTTCGGCGGCGGCGGGGGGCTGGGCTGGCACATGGTCGAGCGGCTCGCCGGCCTGCTGGAGGTGGACCGGCGCCCGGACGGCAAGACCGTACGGGCCACGTGGCTGGGCCCGGCCGCGGCGTAGTCCTGCGGCGGTAGTCCTGCGGCCCGGCTCGGCACCGCCGGGACTGGCCGTCGGGGTGCTTTTTGCCATCGTGGTGCTCTTGCAGTGCTTCTGGTGCTATTGCGGTGCTTCGCCGTTGCGGCGGAACAATCAGTCCGCCGCAACGGCGAAGACCCACAACCGTCGGCACCGTCGGCGCGTGGCCGCGCGGTGCAGCCCCCCGCGGGGCTACTTATGTCCCAGCATCCCCGCCCGCAGTCGCGTCAGGATCCGTGTCAGCAGGCGCGACACGTGCATCTGCGAGATCCCCAGCTCCGCGCCGATCTCGGACTGCGTCATCTCCCCGCCGAACCGCATGCGCAGGATCTGCCGGTCGCGTTCGTCGAGTTCGGCGACGAGCGGTTTGAGCGCGTGCAGGTTCTCGACGCCTTCGATGGCGGGGTCGAGCCCGCCGAGCCGGTCGGCGTAGGTGGTGCCGGACTGTTCGGAGCCGTCGTCCACGGGCACGTCGATGGAACCGGCCGTGTAGCCGTTGCCGGCGACGATGCCCTCGACGACCTCCTCGCGGCTGATCCCGAGGTGCTCGGCCAGCTCCGCCGGCGTCGGCGAGTGGTCGAGCTCCTGCGAGAGCTCGCTGGTGGCCTTGGCCAGCTCGACGCGCAGCTCCTGCAGGCGCCGCGGCACGTGCACCGACCAGCCGGTGTCGCGGAAGTGCCGTTTGATCTCCCCCACGATGTACGGCACGGCGAAGGTGGTGAACTCCACCTCGCGCGAGAGGTCGAACCGGTCGATGGCCTTGATCAGGCCGATCGTGCCGACCTGGATGATGTCCTCCATCTGGTCGCCGCGGCTGCGGAACCGGGAGGCGGCGAAGCGGACGAGCGAGAGGTTGATCTCGATGAGGGTGTTCCGCGCGTACTGGTACGCGTGCGTACCCTCCTCCAGCTCCCGCAGGCGGGCGAAGAACAGCCCGGACAGCGCGCGGGCGTCGCGTGGCGCCACTGTGGACGCGTCCTCGATGTACGGCAGCCCCCCGACCGCTTCTTCGAGGTGCTGCGGAACAGCCCCCGAATGCCCTGTCGTAACCGTGGATGCCGTGATGGTCACATCGTCCTCCCCAGATCCGTAGGTGACCTCCGAGCGCCTACCCGGCGACCCGTGGCCCATGCATGCCGATTCGCGGAAGGTGCGCACAAGCGGAAGGAACGGAGCGCAGGGAAGGAGCGGGGGCGCGCAGCGGTGGGAGCCGGCGCACGCGGCGGAAGCCGGGTGCACGCGGTGGGTGGCCCAGCGATGCCGGACGGCCATCCGGACGTTCCCCGTCCGTCACCGACGGGCGTGATCATGCCGTTCATGACCGCACCGATACCCCCCCGCCGCACCGCAGTTGCCCTCGCCCTCACCGCCCTGGCCACGGCGGCGACGGCCGCCACGACGACGGATGCGACCGCCGCCGCCCCCGCCGCCCGCCCGGCCGCCGCCACGGAGAGCGCCTCCCGGACGTCCGGGCCCGCGGGGCTCAAGGGCGTGGACTACACCGTCTGGCAGCGCGACGTGAAGGCCGTCATCGACCGTGCCCTGCCCTACGTCAAGGAGCGGACGGAGAACGCGCAGGGCCGGAAGCAGGCCGTCGTCCTCGACATCGACAACAGCTCCCTGGAGACCGACTTCCACTGGACCTACCCCACGCCGGCCATCGCCCCGGTGCTGGAGCTGACGCGTTACGCGCACGCCCGGGGGGCCGCGGTCTTCTTCGTCACCGCCCGCCCCGGCATCCTCGACTCGCTCACCGAGCACAACCTGCGCGAGGTCGGCTACCCCGTCAGCGGCCTGTACGTGCGGCACCTCCCGGACCTCTTTCAGGACGTGAGCACGTACAAGACCGCCAAGCGCGCGGAGATCGAGAAGCAGGGGTACTCGATCATCGCGAACATCGGGAACAACACCACCGACCTCGTGGGCGGCCACGCGGAGCGGACCTTCAAGCTGCCGGACTACGACGGCAAGCTGTCGTAGCCGCCGGATCTCGTACGTCTCGGGAGCCCGTACGTCTTGGGAGCCCGTACGTCTCGGGAGCCCGTACGTCTCGGGACTTCGCATGTCTCGGGACTTCGTACGTCTTGGGACTTCGTACGTCTCAGCGCTGCGCCTTCCACCGGTCGAGCGCGGCCACTCCCAGCGCGGCCAGCCCGATCTGGATGAGCCACTCGATCCAGTCGACCCCCTTGGTGTCGTCGACACCCAGCCAGTGGGCGATCGCCGCGCCCAGGAACGCGGCGGCGATGCCCACCACGATCGTCCACAGCACCCCGATGTGCTGGCGCCCCGGCACGACGAGCCGGCCGAGCACGCCGATGATCACACCGATGACGATCGCACTGAAAATTCCGGAGATTTCCACAGGTCCCCCTTCTACAGCCTGTTGCCGCCGTTCCGGGCCGGTTGCTCTCGGTACTTCTGCCCCGCCGCCGGGCGGCGCATGTCCGCCCGTCCGCTCCCCGCGCCCTGCCTAGACTGGTCGTGCCGGGCACAGGGACGCGCGGCAGGAACGGGAGAGCGACAGTGGCCGCAGGTGTCGGAAGCTTCGAGGACGTCGAAGAGGACTTCGGCGAAGGCCTCGGCGACCCCTCGGCGGACGTGCTCACCGAGGCGGCCGCGGCCTTCGGGCTGCTCGCCTCGCCCGCCCGGCTCCACCTGGTCTGGGCCCTCGCCCAGGGCGAGAGCGACGTCACGGCCCTCGCCGAGCGGGTGGGCGGCGCGCTCCCCGCGATCAGCCAGCACCTGGCGAAGCTGAAGCTGGCCGGGCTCGTGCGCTCGCGCCGCGAGGGGCGCCGCATGGTCTACCTCGTGGACGACCCGCACGTCGTCGCGATCGTCCGGCTCATGGTGGGCCAGCTCGCAGACCGCGAGGCCGGGGCGGCGGGCGGCGGGCGCGGCGCCGCCCGTACCGGGCGCCTCCATGGCCTGGGCGCCTGACCGCTCCGCCGCGCGAGGCAGCACCGGCACCACCCTGGAGGTCCTGCGCGCGCTGGAGAGCGGGCCCCGCGGGCTGCCGGAGGCCGAGGCCGACGAGCGGCTCGCGCGCCACGGCGAGAACGTCTTCCCCGGGCGCCGCCCCGACCCCTGGCCGCGCCGCTTCGCCCGCAGCCTGCGCGATCCCTTCACCGCCGTCCTGTCCTGCCTCGGCCTGGTCTCGGCGGCCCTCGCCTCCTGGGGCACCGCCTGTGTGATCGCCGTCCTCGTCACGGTCAGCTGCGTGCTGCGGGCGACCGGCGAACACCGCGCCGACCGCTCCGCGGCCGCCCTGCGCGAGCTGCTGGCCACCACCGCGACCGTCCGCCGCCGTCCCGCGGAGACGGAGGAGCCGGTCACCCGCGAGCTGCCCGTCGAGCAGCTCGTGCCGGGCGACGTCGTCCTCCTCGCCCCCGGCGACCTCGTCCCCGCCGACCTGAGGCTGCTGCGGACGACCGGTCTGACCGTGCACGAGGCGGCGCTGACGGGTGAGTCCGCACCCGTCGCCAGGAGCGCGCCCGGCGACCCGTGCCTCCAGGGCAGCAGCGTCGTCTCCGGCACCGCGACCGGCGTCGTCGTCGCCACCGGCGCCGACACCGTCCTGTCCGGCGCCCTCCCGCAGGAGCGCGGCCGCCGGAGCCCCGGCCCCTTCGACCGCTCCGTGAACGGCATCGCCTGGACGCTGGTGCGGTGCATGCTGCTCGTCGCGCCGCTGGTGCTGCTCGCGAGCGCGCTGGTGCGCGGCCGCGGCATGGAGACGCTGCCGTTCGCCGTCGCGGTGGCGGTGGGACTGACCCCCGAGATGCTGCCGGTCGTCGTCACGACGGCCCTGGCGCGCGGGGCGGCCCTCCTCGCCCGCGGCGGCGAGGTGATCGTCCGGCGGCTGCCCGCGCTGCACGACCTCGGCGCCGTCGACGTGCTGTGCGTCGACAAGACGGGCACCCTCACCCAGGACCGCCCGGTGTTCGCCCGCGCGGTCGACGCGGAGGGCCGCGAGGACCCGGCCGTGCTGCACTGGGCAGCCGTGGCCGCGCTCTGGACGCTGCACCTGGCCGAGCTGCCCGCCCCGGACGCCCTCGACGAAGCGCTCCTCGACGCCGACGAGGAACGGGGCGGCGGCGCGGACCGCGTCGAGGGCGTCGCGGCGCTGCCGTGCGGCCCCGGGCGCCGGATCGCTTCGGCGCTCGTGCGCGTGCCGGGCGGGTACGAGCCGGGCGGCTGCGCAGAAGGCGGCTACGGGGCGGGCGGTGATGCCCCGGGTGGTGATGCCCCGGGCGGTACGGTGCCGCTGCCGCTGCCCGGCAACGTCCGCACGCTCACGGCCGGACGCGGCCCCGCACCCACGTACGTCCTCGTGGTCAAGGGCGCCGCGGAGGACGTCCTGGAGCGGTGCACGCGGGTGGCGGACGGCGCCTCGGACGGAGCGGGGGACACCGAAGCCGGCCGCGGGCCCGGTGCGCGCTTCACCACCGGCCGCGCCCTCGGCCCCGCGGACCGCGCCCGCCTCGCCGCCCGGGCGGACGCCCTCGCCGCGAGCGGGCTGCGGGTGCTCGCCGTCGCCCTCGCCGAGCGCCCGGCGAGCGGGAGCCCGTACGTCCCCGAGGACGAGCGGGAGCTCACCTTCGCCGGCTTCGTCGGGCTGCACGACGCCCTCGCGCCCACCGCCGCGGAGGCCCTGGCCGTCCTCGCCGGCCGTGGCGTGACGGTCAAGGTCCTCACCGGCGACCATCCCGGCACGGCCGCCCGGGCCTGCCGGGACCTGGGGCTCGACCCCGGCGAGCCCCTGACCGCCGCCCGGATCGACGCGGCCGACGACGCCGGACTCGCCCGGCTCGCGGCCCGCACCACCGTCTTCGCCCGCTGCACACCCGAGCACAAGGCCCGCGTCGTCCGCGCCCTGCGCACCGCCGGCGCCACCACCGGCTTCCTCGGCGACGGCGTCAACGACCTCGCCGCGCTGCGCGCCGCCGACGTGGGCATCTGCCCCCGCGACGGGGTGCCCGTGGCGCGCGAGGCGGCCGACGTGGTGCTCGCCTCGAAGGACCTCACCGCCCTCGACCGGGCCGTCGTCACCGGCCGCCGCAGCACCGGCAACATCGCCGCGTACCTGCGCATCACGCTCTCGTCCAACCTGGGCAACGTCATCGCGATGCTGGCCGCGGGACTGCTGCTGCCGTTCCTGCCGATGCTGCCCGCGCAGGTGCTCGTGCAGAACCTGTGCTTCGACGCGGCCCAGCTCGCCCTCGCCTTCGACCGGCCCGGGGCCACGGCCCACCTGCGCCCCGTGGTGCTGCGCCCGCGCGCCCTGTTCCGCTTCATGACGGTCTTCGGCCTGCTGAACGCGGCCGCGGACCTCGCCACCTTCGGGGTACTGGCCCTCACCGCGCACACCAGCGCGGGCCCCGGCGGCCAGGCGGCCTTCCACGCGGGCTGGTTCACGGAGAACCTGCTGACCCAGGCCCTGGTCATCCTCCTGCTCCGCGCGGGCAGGGACGCGGCCGAGCGCCGCGTCCCGCCGCCGGTCCTCCTGGCGACCGCGGGCCTCGCCGTCGCGGGCCTGCTCCTGCCGCTGTCCCCCCTCGGCCCGCCCCTGGGCATGACGGCCCTGCCGCCGCTCTCCTACGGCCTGATGGCCGTCGTCCTGACGCTGTACGGGGCGGCGTTGGCGGTGGCACGCGCCAAGGCCCGCACCCGCACATAGCAGCGCACCCGGTCCGTTCCGGCCTCCTCGCGAGGAGGAAGCCGGGGACCGGGTGCGGTGCGGACAGCGCGCTAGGCCGCCTGATCAGGCCTGCTTCGTCGCCCAGAAGATGCGGTCGATCTCCGCGATGAGCTCCAGCGCCTTCTCGCCCGTCTTCGGGTCGTTGGACGCCTTGGCCGCGCTCAGGGCCTTAAGGGTGTCGTTGACCAGCTGGTGCAGCTGGGGGTACTTCTCGAAGTGCGGCGGCTTGAAGTAGTCGCTCCAGAGCACCGAGACGTGGTGCTTGGCGAGCTCCGCGCGCTGCTCCTTGATGATGAGCGCACGGGCGCGGAAGTCCGCGTCCTCGTTCGCCTGGTACTTCTCCTGGACGGCCTTGACCGACTCTGCCTCGATGCGCGCCTGGGCGGGGTCGTAGACACCGCAGGGCAGGTCGCAGTGGGCGCTGACTCGCACCTTGGGTGCGAACAGGCGGGAGAGCATAAGAGCTGTCCTTCCTCGTGATCGTCTTCTCAGGTGCGAGATTACTCGGTGTGGGAAGGCTTTTCTCGGGTGCCCCGGGGGGCTTAGGACAAAAGTCCAGTGTCAGTCTGGGACTGGTGGAGGATTACGGACCGGGAGGTGCCGCGGTGCAGGAGCAGGTGGACGAGCGCGGGCAGGAGCTGGACCGCGAGCGTCGCGGACTGCTGCGGATCGGGCTGGCCGAGGTCTACAACCCGTCGATGGTGCCGACGCTGAACCCCGGCGACCAGCTGGTCGTCCAGTACGGAGCGGTGGTGCGGCCGGGCGACGTGGTGGTGCTGCGCCACCCGTTCCGGCAGGACCTGCTCATCGTCAAGCGCGCCGTGGAGCTGCGCGAGGGCGGCTGGTGGGTGCGCGGGGACAACCCGCTGGTGGAGAACGACAGCCGGGAGTTCGGCGTGGTGCCCGAGGAGCTGGTGGTGGCCCGTGCGCTGGTGCGGCTGCGACGGCCCCCGCAGGCGGGTCAGCGCTCGGCGGGCGCGCTGCTGTCGTGGCTGGCCTCGGCGCTCAGGCCGGTGCGGTCGCTGCCCGCCGGGGCGTCGGCCGCGCGGCTCTCCAGGCGCTTGCGGGCCCGGTAGGCGGCGACGTTGGCCCGGGTGGCGCAGCGGTCGGAGCAGTAGCGGCGCGAGCGGTTGGTCGAGGTGTCGAGGTAGGCGTTGCGGCACGGCGACGCCTGGCAGATGCCCAGCCGGTCGACGCCGTACTCCGTCAGGTGCACGGCCAGCCCCATGCAGGCGGTGGCGGCGTACGAGGCACCGGCGTTGGCCGCGTGATCGGCGATGTGCATGTGCCACTTGGGGCGGCCGTCCTCGTCGCGGTACTCGTGCCCGGAGACCTGCGGGCTGACCGGGTACTCCATCAGCAGCGCGTTGAGCAGGTCCACGGCGCGCACCTCGTCGCCCTCGGCGGCGGCCTCGAAGACGGCCCGCAGCCGCGCCCGGACGGCCCGCAGCCGCGTGACGTCACTGTCGCCCGCGCGCCGCGCCCCCTGCGCACTGGGCCCGAAGAGCTCGCGCACGGCCTCGACGGAGGTCAGCGTGTCGGTGCCGCGGCCGGGCTCCTCGCTGTTGACCAGCCGCACGGCGAAGTCCGAGTAATAGGCCAGTTCCACTTGTGGTCCTTACGCGCGGCGGTCCAGGTCGGGTCGGCCACCCTTGTAATGGGCGGTGATGCACCGAGGGTATTACACGCCATGGCCCGTCGGAGGAACCTCACGACCGAGGCCGCCGTCGGCACGGACCGGAACGCCTGGCAGCACAGCTGGGACCGGCAGCAGGAGCGGCTGCCCGACCGCGAGGAGCGGTTCCGGGTGATGCTCGCCATGGTCGACGACTGGAAGCACGTCATCGATCAGTGGCAGAGATGGCTACCCCTGATGTGCAGTTCATCGGCGGGGTGCGCCCACCGGGCCGGGCTGTCCATCGAGGTGTTTTCGAACATGACCTACATCCGTAACGGACTGAAGCCCGCCGAGCGTTGCACCCCGCCCCAGCTCCTGCCGAGCTGCGGACCGTGCGGGCCGTGTGTCCCCACTGTGGGGCACTGTGACGAGAAAGGCCCTTAAGCGCTGACGCGCGCCCCCTGCCCCGCCTGGACGAGGTGAGGCCACAGCTCACGATCCCGGCGTTGTGAGCGTCCCGCCTCGCAGCGTCACCTCGACTTCCCCGGTCCCGCCCCCCGCCCGCACCCGCACCGTCCCCCGTTCTCCCGCCGGGACTCGTTCGGCGTCCGCCCGGGCCGGGCCGGTGATGGTGATGTGCCAGCCCCGCGGTGCGGGTGGCAGTACCAGTTCCGTGGTGCTGTGCCGGGTCGGGGTGTACGTCAGGTGGTAGACGGCCTTCGCGGCGTCGTAGGACGCGGTGCGTACCGTTCCCGCCACGGCGGCCGCGTACGGCTCGGCCGTGCGGGACTTGTTGGGCTGGAAGCGGCCGTGCTCGTCCATGGCGCAGTAGGCGCCGCCGTAGCACCACTGCCAGCTCGCCCAGCCCGTCGCGTAGCGGGACATCGAGGTGAGGGCGTCCTCGTAGAAGCGGCCCATGTTCGGCAGGGAGCTGTTCAGCGGGCCCCACTCGCCGACGAAGACGGGGACGCGCATCGCGCGCGGGTAGTGGACGACGGCCGCCTCGTACGCGGGCAGCCAGCCGGACGCCGGGTCGTAGTCGCGCCCGGCCTCCATGGCGGCGTTGTAGAAGTGCGGGGCGTAGACGACCTTGGGGTCGCGGATGCGGCCGAGGCCCGTCGGGACGCCCTCGCCGGCGGCGGGCGTGGGCTCGACGAACAGCCAGTGGCGGCGGTCGACGCGCCGGATCGCCTCGGCGATGCGCTGGTACATGGGCGTGATCTGCGTGGATTCGATGCGGCGGGCCGCGTCCGGGATGCTCTCGCCGGAGCGCATCCGGCCCATCGGCTCGTTGATCAGGTCGTAGCCGAAGACGGCGGGGTGGCCGGCGAGCCGGCCCGCGAGGACCTGCCACATGCGGGCCTGGGCGCGGCGCAGGTCCTCGTCCTCGTAGAGGTGCTGAAAGGCGGCCTGGACGGCCGGTTCGAAGTACTCGGCGAACCAGTCGTCGGGGTGGGGCCGGTAGGGCAGGCCGTCGGTGCGGGTGGCCCAGGCGGGGATGCCGCGGTGGCTGCCGAAGGCGGGTCCGTAGACGTCCTGGTGGGCGTCGATCACGACGCGGACGCGGTACCGGTGCGCCCAGTCCAGCACGCGTTCGATCTTGCGGAGGTAGGCCGTGCTGTAGTGGCCGGGCCGCGGTTCCAGGTCGTCCCAGAAGACCGCGAGGCGGGCGAGGTTGAAGCCCTGCGCGGCCATGTCGCGCAGGGAGCGCTCCGTGATGTCCGCGAGGGCTTCGTCGCCGCGGTGCTCCTTGTCCGCGAGGTTCCAGCCGCGCAGGGTGAGGGCGCGGCCCTGTTCGTCGGTGAGCGGCGGGATGCCCGGGTCCGTACGGGCCGCGGCGGGCGTTCCGGGCGTCAGGAGGAGCAGGACCGCGGCCGCGGCGAGGGAGACCGCCGTGCGCAAGCGTCTCTTCGGCATCCGCCGTTCATACCGTCAGCACGACCTTGCCGAACAGATCGCCACCGGCCATCTTTTCGAACCCTTCGCGCGCCCGGTCCAGCGGCAGGACCGAGTCGATGACGGGCCGGATGCCGCGCGCCGCGCAGAAGCTCAGCAGGTCCGCCAGCTCCTCCTTGGAGCCCATGGTCGAGCCGACGACCTTCAGCTCCAGGAAGAAGATGCGGTTGAGCTCGGCGGCCGGCGGGTTCGGCCCGCTCGTCGCGCCGGAGATCACCAGGGTGCCGCCGGGCTTGAGGGACTTGACCGAGTGCGACCAGGTGGCGGCGCCGACCGTCTCGATGACGGCGTCCACGCGGTGCGGCAGCCGGGCCCCCGGCTCGTACGCGCCCTCGGCGCCCAGCTCCACCGCGCGCTCGCGCTTGGCCGCGTCGCGGCTGGTCGCGAAGACGCGCAGGCCGGCCGCGGCGCCGAGGACGATCGCGGCGGTGGCCACGCCCCCGCCGGCGCCCTGCACCAGGACGCTCTGCCCCGGGCGCACGTCCGCGTTGGTGAACAGCATGCGGTACGCGGTCAGCCACGCGGTCGGCAGGCAGGCGGCCTCCTCGTAGCTGAGCTCCTTGGGCTTGGGCAGCACGTTCCACGCGGGCACGGCGACGCGCTCGGCGAAGGTGCCCTGGTAGCGCTCGGTGAGGATGGAGCGCGGCTCCGTCGGGCCCACGCCGTGGCCGGTCTGGCCGATGACGGAGTGGACGACGACGTCGTTGCCGTACTCGTCGACTCCGGCGGCGTCACAGCCGAGGATCATCGGCAGCGCCTCCTCGCCGAGCCCCACCCCGCGCAGCGACCACAGGTCGTGGTGGTTGAGGGAGGCGGCCTTGACGTGGACGACCGTCCACCCGGGGGGCGCCTCCGGCTCGGGGCGCTGCCCCAACTCGAGTCCGTTGAGCGGCTGGTCACGGTCGATGCGTGCGGCGTAGGCGGCGAACATGATCCGAACCTAGCCGCGCCGCCTGCCCGGCGAAACCACGCCGCGGTGTGACGCGCGCCGCGCCCCGCCCCGCGCATCGAGCGGGTGAGGGTCGCGAGCGACCGACGACCTGCCCGGCCGGACCGCCGTCTTCAACAGCTGGGGCAGCGGGCTGGTCCCCGGTGACACCAACGGCACGGGCGACGTGTTCGTCCGGCGGCTCGGCTGACACACCGGCTGCCGGCTTCCCGGATACGACGAGCAGGGTACGGCGGATACGGCGAGTACGGCGGATACGGCGACCGGGCCGCACCCCCCGGCAGGGAAGTGCGGCCCGGTCTCGTACGCGCTCGTACGCCTGCGGCCGGCCAGCCGGCGCGTCAGCGCCGGGCCACGCCCTCGGCCCGCGCGGCGGCCGCGACGGCGGCGGTCACCGCCGGGGCCACCCGCTCGTCGAACGGCGAGGGGATGACGCACTCGGCGCTCAGCTCGTCCGCGACGACGGCCGCGAGGGCCTCCGCGGCGGCGAGCTTCATGCCCTCGGTGATGCGGGAGGCGCGCACCTGCAGGGCGCCCGCGAAGATGCCCGGGAAGGCCAGGACGTTGTTGATCTGGTTCGGGTAGTCGCTGCGGCCCGTGGCGACGACGGCCGCGTACTTGTGGGCGACGTCCGGGTGGATCTCCGGGGTGGGGTTGGCCATCGCGAAGATCAGGGCGTCCTTGGCCATGGTGGCCACGGCCTCCTCGGGGACCGTGCCGCCCGAGACGCCGATGAAGACGTCCGCGCCGTCCAGCGCCACGGCGAGCGGGCCGCTGAGCCCGGCCTTGTTCGTGAAGCCGGCCAGGTCGCGCTTGACCTCGGTGAGGTCCTCGCGGTCGCCGGAGACGATGCCCTTGCGGTCGCAGACGGCCACGTCGCCGATGCCCGCCTCGACGAGGATCTTGGCGATCGCCACGCCGGCCGCGCCCGCGCCGGAGATCACCGCGCGCAGCTCGCCCAGCGCCCGGCCGGTGAGCTTGGCCGCGTTGCGCAGGGCGGCGAGGGTGACGACGGCCGTGCCGTGCTGGTCGTCGTGGAAGACCGGGATGTCCAGCCGCTCCTGCAGCTTGCGCTCGACCTCGAAGCAGCGCGGCGCGGAGATGTCCTCCAGGTTGATGCCGCCGAAGGAGGGCGCGAGGCGCGCGACGGTGTCGACGATCTCGTCGACGCCGCGGCAGTCGAGGGCGATGGGGACGGCGTCCACGCCGCCGAACTGCTTGAAGAGGATCGCCTTGCCCTCCATCACGGGCAGGGAGGCCTCCGGGCCGATGTCACCGAGCCCGAGCACTGCGCTGCCGTCCGTGACCACGGCGACGACCTGGGACTTCCACGTGTAGTCGTGGACGAGCTCCGGGTGCTCCGCGATGGCGCTGCACACCTTCGCCACGCCGGGCGTGTAGGCGAGGGACAGGTCGTCCCTGTCGCGCACGGGCACGGTCGCCCGGACGGCCATCTTGCCGCCCCGGTGCAGCGCGAACGCCGGATCGAAGAACTCGTCGCGAGTATCGTCCGGACCGCTGTCGCTGCGAGGATTCACGATCTCCGCTGCCACTTTATTTGACCCCTTTGTCGAATGTCCGTCGAGGGTATCCGCCCTGGGTTGCGGGGCGGGTCGGGCTTCACGTCCGTGTCCGGCCACCGAGATGACCTGCACGCGGGGGGTGGTGCCGCGCGGAACGGATCCGTATGCCGGGCGCGCCGCACACGCGCCCTTCCCCCTGGTGCGGGGTGTGGCTGGCATTTCTATCAAATGAGCGCTACGGCCTACGAGTGAGTTCCCGCTGAGTTGTCGCGGCGCGGCCGGGAGCAGCCCCTGTTCGCGGGTCGGAACGGTGTCAACTGGGGGCATAAGTCCACGGAGTGAGACAGAGCGCGCGTGACATACGTCTCGCCCGGCGGCTCATAGAAGCGGAACCCTTGAGTCCGTTACTCCGGACCGACCTGGTACCGACCTGATGCGGCACGGGGATCGCCCGTTATCCGATTTTGACATAGCGAGGCCCCCGAATGGTGCAGTCCGGATGGCAAGATGCCCCAATCGCACGAGGTCGCGACATCCAAGGGCGTGTGCTCTGCCCCTCGTGCGTCATCAGCGTTTTCCTGTGTTTGTCCCGTGTTTGCACCGTGTCCGTCCGACGGCCGGCCACCCCCTCACCCGCAGGAGGAACCAGCAATGACCGCAAGCACCACCCCTCGCACGGCTGCCGCCAGGAGTCGTTTGGCCGCCGCCGGCGCGATCGCGGTCGCCGGCGCCCTGCTGCTCACCGGCTGTGGTGACCAGCGCGACAAGACCGGTAACGAGGCCGGTCAGAGCGCCCAGGGCTCCAAGGCCCCCCTCTTCGACAAGCTGCCGAAGAAGATCCAGGACTCGGGCGTCATCAAGGTCGGCTCGGACATCGCCTACCCGCCGGTGGAATTCAAGAAGGACGGCAAGGTCGTCGGCATCGACCCCGATATCGCCGCGGCCATGGGCAAGGAGCTGGGGGTGCGGTTCGAGTTCAACAACGGCACCTTCGACGCCCTGGTCACCGGGCTGCGCTCGAAGCGGTACGACATGGCGATGTCCGCCATGACGGACACCAAGGACCGCCAGCAGGGCGTCGACTCCAAGACCGGCAAGAAGGTCGGCGAGGGCGTCGACTTCGTCGACTACTTCAACGCCGGTGTCTCGCTCTACACCAAGAAGGGCGACACCAAGGGCATCGGAGGCTGGGAGGACCTCTGCGGCAAGAAGGTCGCGGTGCAGCGCGGCACGGTCTCCGACGACCTCGCGAAGTCCCAGTCCGAGAAGTGCGAGAAGGACGACAAGGACAAGATCAGCATCGAGGCCTTCGACACCGACCTGGAGGCCCAGACCCGCCTCAAGGCCGGTGGCGTGGAAGCCGTCTCCAGCGACTTCCCCGTCGCGGCCTACGCGGTGAAGACCTCGGGCGGCGGCAACGACTTCGAGGTCGTCGGCGACCAGGTGGAGGCGGCTCCGTACGGCATCGCCGTCGGCAAGGAGAACACCCAGCTGAGGGACGCGCTCAAGGCGGCCCTCGACGCGATCATCAAGAACGGTACGTACGACAAGGTCATGAAGACCTGGGGCGTCGAGGCCGGCGCCGTCAAGGAAGCCAAGGTCAACGGCGGTTCCTGACCCTCTCTCCCTCCCCTCGTACGGACGCTGAAAGGCCATACCCCGTGACTGATTCCCCCGAAAAGCCGGAGCCGGACGAGAACGTCCAGCCGGAGCCCGGGAAGGAGGCCGCCGAGAAGGCGGCCGGGACCCCCGAACCGGAGAAGAAGGCCGCCGAGAACGCCGCCGGCAAGCCGGCCGAAGAGAAGGCCGGAGAGAAGGCCGAAGAGAAGACCGCGGAAAAGGCGGCGGAAAAGGCCGACGAGAAGGCCGACGCCGAGCCGGCCGAGAAGAAGCCGGCCGAGGAGAAGGCCGCCGAAGAGAAGCCGGCCGAGAAGAAGGCGGCCGAAGAGAAGTCGGACGCCAAGCCGGACCTCGCCAAGAAGGACGCTCCCGCAGCCAAGAAGGACGACCCCGCCGACGACCCGGCGCCCGCGTCCTCGTCCTCCTCGTCTTCCTCTTCGTCCTCGGCGTCCAAGACCGCGGTCGTGCCGGAAGCCATCAAGGCCATCCCCGTGCGCCACTACGGCCGGTGGATCTCCGCCGTCCTCGTCCTCGGCCTCCTCGGCCTGCTGGTCAACGCCTTCGCCACCGCGAACGTCCACTACAGCGCCATCCCCGACTACCTCTTCGACTCGACGGTCATCACGGGCCTCGGCAAGACGGTGCTCATCTCCCTCCTCGCGATGCTGCTGGGCCTCGTGCTCGGCATCGTGCTGGCGGTGATGCGGCTGTCGAAGAACCCCGTGACGTCCTCGGTCTCCTGGCTCTACATCTGGTTCTTCCGGGGCACCCCGGTCTACGTCCAGCTGCTGCTGTGGTTCAACCTCGCTCTGATCTTCCCGTACATCAACCTGGGTCCGATCTACCAGGACGAGATGAGCGACTTCATGACGCCGTTCATGGCGGCGCTCCTCGGCCTGGGCCTCAACGAGGCCGCCTACATGTCCGAGATCGTCCGGGCCGGCATCCAGTCCGTCGACGAGGGCCAGACCGAGGCCGCCCACGCGCTGGGCATGAGCCAGGGCCGGACCCTGCGCCGGATCGTCCTCCCGCAGGCCATGCGGGTGATCGTGCCGCCCACCGGCAACGAGTTCATCAACATGCTGAAGACCTCGTCGCTGGCGGCGAGCGCCGCGCAGTACCTCGAACTCCTGCGGTCCACCTCCGACATCGGTCAGACCACCGGCGCCACCGTCGAGATGCTCTTCCTCGCCGCCACGTGGTACCTCATCCTGACCAGCGTCTTCAGCGTCGGTCAGTTCTACCTGGAGCGGCACTACGCTCGCGGTTCGCTGCGCAGCCTGCCGCTCACCCCATGGCAGAAGATCAAGGTCAACCTGGCCTCCTTCAGCAACCGTCCGTCGGGAGGCGTCAGCGCATGAACGCAATGGTGAAGGCCGAGGGCGTCCACAAGTCCTACGGCGCGGCCCACATCCTCAAGGGCATCGACCTGGAGGTCGCCCCGCGCGAGGTGTTCTGCCTCATCGGCCCCTCCGGCTCCGGCAAGTCCACCTTCCTGCGGTGCATCAACCACCTGGAGAAGGTCAACGCCGGGCGGCTGTACGTCGACGGCGAGCTGGTCGGCTACCGCCAGCAGGGCGACAAGCTCTACGAGCTCAAGGACAGCGAGGTCGCGAAGAACCGCCGGGACATCGGCATGGTGTTCCAGCGCTTCAACCTCTTCCCGCACATGACCGCCCTGGCGAACGTCATGGAGGCGCCGGTCCAGGTCAAGGGCGAGACGAAGGCCGTCGCCCGGGAGCGGGCGAAGAAGCTGCTCGACCGGGTGGGCCTCGGCGACAAGGCCGAGAACTACCCCTCGCAGCTCTCCGGCGGCCAGCAGCAGCGCGTCGCGATCGCGCGGGCGCTGGCGATGGAGCCGAAGCTGATGCTCTTCGACGAGCCCACCTCGGCCCTCGACCCGGAGCTCGTCGGTGACGTCCTGGACGTCATGCGGGGCCTGGCCGAGGACGGCATGACCATGATCGTGGTGACCCACGAGATGGGCTTCGCCCGTGAGGTCGGCGACTCGGTGGTCTTCATGGACCAGGGCGTGGTGGTCGAGTCGGGCAACCCGCGCGACGTGCTCACCAACCCGCAGCACGACCGGACGAAGGCGTTCCTGTCGAAGGTGCTGTAGCGGCACTCGCACGCACCGGCGAAGGCGGTACGAGCCCCGGGCTCGTACCGCCTTCGCCGTTCAGAGGACGACGGGTGACGGGTGCGAAGCTGAACGTCTTCACCGCCTGACGCGGCCCCGGCGCCTGTCCTGCCCGCACCTCAGTCTCCCGGGCGGAGCAGGGCCGTGATGCGGGCCGCGGCGTCGGCCAGGTGGCGGCGGGATTCGGTCAGCTGGGCCGCGGTCACGCCGTGGTCGCGGGCCGTGTCGCGGATGTCGTCGCGGAAGCGGTCCAGGAGGCGGTCCAGGTCGCGGGCCGGGTCCGCGGAAGGGGTGCCGGGGGCTTCGGCCCACTCGGGGGC
>NZ_JBPQTS010000071.1:0-35171 GCF_051386455.1 Streptomyces sp. URMC 124 | reverse complement strand
GATCGTCATCAACGCAATGGGCGGAGCGTCGATCGACGGGGAGCCGGTCGACGACCTGCCGGGCGCGGGCACGGGCGGTGCCGGGTGCTCCGCCGCGGGCGCGGGCGCGGGCACAGGCGCAGGCGCCACAGGCGCGGGCTGCGGCACCACCGGTGCGGGCGCAGGAACCGGCGCCGGTACGGGCGCAGGCGCAGGCGCCGGCACCGGATGCGGCCCCGGCATCGGCGTCACCGCCCCGTCGTGGTCGACGATCAGCGGCCAGACCGAGCCGTCGGGCTCCTTGGCGTTGATGCGTATGGGGTGACCGCGGAGAGCCGCACGCACCCGTATCTCGGAAAGCGCCGAGGTCCGTGCATCCGCGCCCGGCAGGTCGTCGACCGGCTCCCCGTCGATCGACGCTCCGCCCATTGCGTTGATGACGATCGTGTAGACAGGCGTCAGAGGGACCGAGTCGAGGTCCGTCACAACAGGCATGGTCATTCCTTACGTACCGCCGCCGCCAGCAGGCCAAGGGGGCCGCGGCACGCAGGGTGCCGCGGTCCCCCGGGTAATGATGACCCGGATCACCCGCCGCTGGGGTAGTAGGGGGGTGACCAGCCCAGATACTTGGCGTTCCATTTGGTTTCGATATCGGTGGCGGGGACGATCGATATCTCGCCGATGACCCCGATGTCATTGGACGCGATCTTCCCGTCGCCGACGTAGATGGCCACGTGACCCGCCCGGTGCCCGGTGTCCCAGAACATCAGCGCGCCGGGAGGCGGATTACGGTCGCCGTCGTGCCGCATCTCCTTCGGCATGACGTCCGTGTAGTGGTCGATGGCGTAGTTCGTACCGGAGTAGTTCCAGCCGTAGGCGATGGATGTGAAGGCCAGGCACTTCTGGTACCAGTTCGCGCGGTGGCTGTCGGCCTCGGCCTTCGCCCACTTGATCGCGTCGGCGGTGGAGCGCGGGTTCCTCACCTTGTCAGGCCAGTTCGCGTTGCCGTCGTGGAAGGGCTCGCCCGGCTTGCCCGGCTTGCCGGACGTGTTGCAGTCGCCCGGGGGCTCGTCGGGGTCCTTGCCCTTGTTGTCCCCGCTGCTTCCCGAACTGCCTCCGGTGCTCGGCCCCGGCCGGTTGGGGTGGTTCTCCCCGGACCGCTCCAGGTCGATACCGGCTTCCTTGGCGATGCTGCGGGCCTGCGTCTCCTTCGGCCCGTAGGCATTGGGGAAGCCGGATCGCTGCACCTTCTGGGCGGCGTCGTTGAGCGACAGGTTCTCCCAGGGAACGTCCTCCAGACCCGGCGGGTCGCCGCTGTCGCCGCCGAAGAAGAACATCTTGGCCGCGTACTTCGGGTCCATGATCTGTTCCTTGGTGCCCCAGCCCGCCACCGGGCGCTGCTGGAACAGACCGACCGAATCCCGGTCACCGTAGTTGATGTTGTCCAGCTGCGACTCGGCGAGAGCCGTCATCAGCGCAATGAGCGTGGCTCGCCCGGGCAGCTTCCCCTCCTTCGCGACCCCATCGATGATCTTGGCGTTGGTGACCTGCCGGGCCCGCAGTTCCTTACTCGCTCCCCCGCCGGCATCGCCCTTCTGGCCGTTGCCGTTCTCCCCGTCGTCGGCGGGCTGCCCCCATTCACCGCAGCCCGCGGCAGAGGCGGAGCTGACCCCGCCGATACCCGACAGCGCGCCGAGGATGATGAGCAGGACGATGAAGACGGCCGCGATGGGGAGCCCGAACTTGAGCACCACGGCACGCCGGGCTCCCCCCGCCGCCAGGGCGAGGGCCTGACGTCCGTCCACTGACTCAGGCCCCCAGGATCCGGCCCACGCGCCACTCGTTGCCGTCGCGCGTGACCTCGGTGAGGAGGACCTTGGTCTCGTCGTACTTGCGGTAGCCGGCGATCGTGGTGTTCACGGTGACCTTGCGCCAGACGCGCAGGGGGGTGTCGGCCTGGTTGCGCACCCGGTCGTCGTCGGCGGGGCCGACGGTGACCTTATCGACGGTGGACACGCCGCCGTTGGAGACCATCTCGTTCCACGCCGCGTCGTCGAACTTCTTGAGGTTCTCGCGCAGGGCGGAGGTCATCCACGGCGCTGCGCGGTCCACCACCGCCTTGTGGGTCTTGTCCACGGGCGGGTTGCGGGCCCAGTAGACCCGGGCCCATCCCTCCGCCGCCTTCTCCGGCTTGCTGAGGTCCACCTTCGGCAGGGCGGGGGCCGAAGCCGAGGGCGACGGAGCGGCAGGGGCTCCGGTCCTCTGGGCCGGCGCCGACTCCGTCCGCGTCTCCGGCGCGCTCCCGGCCTGCACGACCTTCGCCGGGGTGTCGTTCGGCCACCAGTGGGCGGCGGCCGCACCGAGGGCCAGGAATCCGGCGATCACCACGATGGCACCGCCCGCGGTGACCGGCTCACGGCGCCGCTCGTCCGCGAGGCGTCGCTTGAGCTCCGCCTTCTGGTCCTGGCGGTAGATCTTGCGGGCCCGGCGCCGCACGGACCGCTTGGGCGCCTCCTCGATCTCCTCCGGGTAGTCGTACGGGGTGTTGAGCAGTTCCCGCCATTCGGCGGCGCTCTGCGGCCCGTTGTCCTTGCTCACGAGTCCCTCCTGCGGCGACGCCGGGTGGTTGTGGGTGCCGGAGCACTGGCGGAACGTTTCGCCTGCGCCGGGGCACTGCGACGGTTCGCGGCGCCGCCCGAGGCCGAGGCCGAGCTCGCCGTCCGGCGGGCCTCGGCGATGCGCTGCTGGCGCGGCGGCGGGCTGTGCGGACGCGTGGGGCGGAACCGGTGACCGGCCTCGGCCTTACCGTCCGGCTTCCCGGAATTGAGCCGTGCGCCGTTCTGCTTCAGGGGCCCCTTGTCCCCCGCCTTGGTAGCACCCGGCTGGGAACGGGAGTCGCTGGGACGTGCGGTCTTCGGACCTCCGGTGTTCCCCTCCCCGGGGCGGCCCGTGGCCCGCGCCCGGATGTTGCCCACAGCGGTGGTGCGCCGCTCAGGCAGGGTCGCGATGGTCTTGCCGGCAGGATCGGCGCCCGCGCGACGGCGGTCGGCCGGATTGCGGTCGTTCTGGGCGTTGGAGGAACCGGCGCCACGGGTCGCCCCGGCACCGCCCGAGCGGCCCGCCCCGGCACCGCCCGCGGCGTCGGAGGCCCAGGAGGCCATGGCCTGGAGACCGCGCTCCTTGGCCTTGCCCAGTTGCTCGACACCTGCGGAAGCCGCTCTGAAGCCGCCCCTCGCAGCGGCGCCGCCGGCCATCTTCATGCCGCTCACCGCGGCGTCCTTGGCCTTCCCGCCGGCCCACTTGACGGGACGTGCCGCCTGGCGGCCCGCCCAGCCGGCGGGCTTGCCCACCATCCGGCCGGCGAGCCTGCTGGCCCCGCGTCCCATGGCCATGCCCATCGCCGAACCCCCTGGAGTCAGCGAACCGGTGACGCCGACGATGCTCTCCATCACGGCGCGGAACTTGAACGCCGTGATCGCGCTGGTGATGCTGACGGCGCTGGCGGCGAAATAGCCGCCGGAGCCACCCAGGAACGTGATGCTGACCGTGTTCAGCACCAGGACGACACCCAGCACCATCGTGCTCACGAACGACTGCAGGGCGAAGCCCAGCAGGGCGTCGAACCAGCGCAGGCCCCACTGCCGCGGCCTCCCCGGGATCACCCACAGACAGGCGAAGACCACACCGGCCAGCAGCAGCATCAACGCGCCGATCAGCGAAGCGAGCGAGGCGAAGGCCAGGATGATGGCGAGAACGGCGAAAAGCGTCGCACAGACGAAGGCGGCGAGCGCGACCGTGACACGGCCGGCGTTCTTGCCCTGCCGCCACTTCATGGCCGGCTTGCCGAGCGCCTCATCGCTGAGCGTCTTGCTCAGGAACTCTTCCCGCGCGTCGTCGAAGTCGTCGTCGTCCGTCGGCTTGTCCGTCCTCTGAAGGACCCGTTCGCCGAATTCCTTGCAGGTGGTGAGGTTGCCGAACTCTGCGATGCACCACGGCGTGACGACGTACGACCGCCAGATCGCATCGGTGGACTTGCGGACCAGTTTGTCCTTCTTGGTCTGCTCGCTGTCCTTGTCGCTCTGTTCAAGGTCCGGGTTTCCCCCGATCGCAATGGGCTCCTGCGATTTGCCGGTCATGCCGGCGCTGGTGGCCTCCATCGCGATGGTGGAACCGACCTTGCGCACGCTCTCGAGGCTGTCGACCCACACACCGGGGGTGGTCACGAGGGAGACCGCGAGAATCCCCGAGGCCGCCA
This sequence comes from Streptomyces sp. URMC 124, assembly GCF_051386455.1. NCBI lineage: Bacteria > Bacillati > Actinomycetota > Actinomycetes > Kitasatosporales > Streptomycetaceae > Streptomyces > Streptomyces sp. URMC 124. The sequence continues at coordinate 30,937 of NZ_JBPQTS010000071.1, read as the reverse complement.
CCCAGCCGAGCTGGCTGAGACTACTGCCGCTCGCCTTGCGGTGATTGGCCCAGGCGACCAGCGCGCCCACGGCGAGGGCCGAGGGCAGCAGGGTCGTGGAGACCGTTCCGCCCGCCTTGGAAATGGCCGTGGTGATCGAGTCGTGGATCTCTTTGACGTCGGTGAAGCCCAGCGTCCACTGGACGGCGACCACGGCCGTCTGGGTGATGAAGACCGTCAGGCCCATGAAGAGATCGGAGATGCCGTTGAGCATGCTCCAGCCGATGTCCTTCCACCCCAGCTCGTTGTCGAGCCGGTAGTAGAGGACGGACCCGTACTGCTCGTAGAGGGTGGAGCCCTTGCCCTCCCCGATGCGGGGGGTCTTCAGCAGGTCGCCGATGCCCGCGGGGTTGTACTTCTTGTGATCGTCGTCGGCCGCCGCGGCCCCCGCGGTGACCATGAGCGTGGTGAGCGCGCCGAGCAGGGGTATGAGGACGTTCCGGAAGCGGGGAAGTCTCATTCCGAGGACCTCATCAGGGCGTTGCGGACAGGGCTACCGGCGGACATGTCCTCGTCCCGAACGTTCATCTTCTGGTCGACCAGCCACGCGCCGTCGGTCTTGACCATGCGCAGTGCCTCGCGGCGAACGGACGTCCGCGCACCCTCGACGGCCGTTTCCTTCACCATCAGTCCGGACCCCTGGGGGTGCTCACCGATCGGTGACACGTCGACCGGTATCCCCTCGACGCTCACCGTGATCCCGGGTTCGGGCTTCTCGTCGGCCAGGTTCTTCAACCGCTGCGCGCACGCGTCCGGGCTCCCGTCGCCACCGCGCTTGTTCGGCGTCATCAGGCTGCACATCGTCCGGACGTCATTGGCGACGCGCGCCTTCTCGTACCGAAGCGCCGCGTCCTTCATCGCCGCCTCGTCCTTCGCCCGCTCCCGCGCCTCCGCGTCCGCCCGCTGGCGTTCTTCCTTGGTGACCCCCGGGTTGCCCCGGCTCTCGCCGCCCTTGTTCTTGCCGTCACCAGACGACGAGCACCCGGCGACCGCCAGGACCGACGCCGTCGCAACCGCCACTGCCGCAACCCGCCTCACGCCATTGCCTCCTCGGGTTCGGACTTGCTCAGAGACATCGCCGACTGCTCCGCTACGACTCCCGTCGTCTTCGGCGTCGTGCTCAGCAGCTCCAGCATCTCCAGCGACGGCACGTCGAACTGCACGGTCGCGCTGCTGAAGCGGCGGTCGCGCATGATGCAGTGGCCGTGGCGGATCTCCTGGGTCACGTCCACACCGATGGCCTGGATGAGCTGCCGCGTGTGCTCGCCCTTCGGCAGGTCCAGCAGGGCGGCCATCGCGTCCTGCTGCTCCGGCGTCGTCAGCTGGAAGCCGAAGACCGTCGTCATCTGCTCGACGAGGCCTGTGAGGCTCGCCAGCGACTCCGGGTCCTGGGTGTCGACGACGAGCGCGGTGTGCAGCGCTCGGCCGACTCGGGCGATGTACTGGAGGAACGAGCTGCCCTCGCGGGTGGCCGTGAGGACGTGCACCTCGGGCACGGCCACGACCTTGCGCAGGCCGCGCAGGTCCTTGCGGCCCGCCATGCTGATGCCGTAGGCGAGCAGCGAGTGGACGAGCGCCACGGACAGGCGCTGGTGGACGGACCAGTCGTCGCGGGCGTCGTCGGGCGACGGCAGGGTGATGCCGGGGACCTGGACGACCCAGATGCCGGGCGACGGGGTGATCAGGGTGGATCCGGAGGGCTTGCCCATGAAGGGTGCGCCGAGGCCGGTGAGCGACAGTTCGTAGAGGGCGTCGCCGGCCTCCCGGGCCAGTTCGTCCTCGGAGCGGCGCAGGTACTCGATGACCTTCCACGTCGCCGGGTCGCCCGCGGCGATGATCTCGTTGACCGCGCTCTGGATGGGAGTCTCGGCACCGCGCATGCGCAGGTGCTGCGGCAGGGCGATGCCCAGCTGCGCGGGGACCTCGGTCTGCGCGCGCTCGGCGCTCTCACCTGACAGCAGCGTGAACAGGTCGGCCACGCCGGCGTACTGGGCGCCCGTCTCGATGACGTGGGCGTTGAGCCCGTACCGCTGGCCGGCCGAGACCAGGCCGCCCATGTCGCCCTTGAAGTCCAGCGCGAGCACGAACGAGCCGCGGAAGCCGGAGTCGAGCAGGGACAGCATCATCGCGGTCGTCTTGCCGCGGCCGCTTCGGCCGATGAAGGCCGAGGTCGTGGCGTCACCGCGCTCGGAGCCGCCGGTCAGGTCGTTACGCACGACGCCGGGCGTCGAACCGGTCAGGTAGCCGATGATCGGGCCGGTGTCGTCGCCGACCGACGCGCCGCCCCAGAACCAGGAGCCGGCGAAGGCGCCGACCGTGCGGGTGTGCACCAGGTCGGGCACCCGCAGCATGTCGCCCGCCTGCGCCTCCAGCCACAGCTCGCGCTGTTCCTCGGCGCCGACGCTGACCTCGATGCCGAGGCCGCCGTAGAAGCCGATGACCGCGTCGCAGCGGGCCCGCAGGTCCTCCAGGGAGATGTCACTCGTGACGACCAGCCGCGGATGGTCCTCCAGCAACGTGACGTCCTCGCGCTTCATGTCGCGCGAGAGGGACGTCATCGTGTCCTCGGTCTCCTCGATCTCCTGCGCGGTCTCGCCCGCGGAGTGCTTGGCGGCGCTCTGCCGCTGCTCCTTGGCGAGACGGCGGACCTCGTCGATCTGCTTCAGGGCGTCGCGCTTGTGCATCACCTTGAAGCGGACGGACGGCTCGGGGTTGACCGGCTTGACCTGGATGTCCGTCCCGTAATCGTCGTCGTCCCCGTACTCGGGCACGTACGTGATCTCGGCGACGGCCCGCAGCCACTCGCCCGCGCCCGGCGACTCCATCTCCTCGGGGAAGCCGTCCATGGTGAGCACCGAGACCCAGGTGGTGGTCTCGCCGCGCTGGTCGACGATGCGCAGGTGGTCGGGGTAGGGCAGCACGCGGCCGCGGGTGAGCTGGGCCAGCTTGGCGCCGGTGATCATCCCGTCGGCGTCCGGGTTCGGCAGGACCGTGTCGCGGCGCTGCTCACGCGCGATCATCCAGGCCAGCATCTCGACGGCGGCCGGCTGTGCCTTCCACGGCGTCGTCTCCAGCTGGCGGCCGAGGCGCCGGGTGAGTGCGTCGAGCCGGGCGATCTCCTTCGGCGAGACCGACGTGGAGCCGATGCCCAGCGCGTCCTGCACCCCTCTGCTGCCGCGGGCCTTGGCCTGGTTGGAGCGCTCGGCGATACGCACGCCGAGCATCAGCATGCGCGTGGGGAGTTCCAGCTGGTTCAGCCGCTCGACCCGCATGTCGGCCCACTCGGCGAAGTGGCCGGCCGTGAACAGGCTTTCCGCCTCGTTCCGGTACTCCTCCGCATTCAGCGGCGCCCACAGGACCTTGAGGTGGCAGTCGTAGCCCGAGAGGGTACGGGCCAGGGCGCTGCTCGCCTGATCGTGTTCGCCGTCGCGTGCCGATTCCGACATGAGGTCGGTGTTGGAACTGCCCAGCACGAACCACGCCTCGGCGTGCGTCTCGGTGATGATCAGTCCGTCCGCCAGTCCGACGTAGCGCGGGGGCGGGGCGGAACGGTCTCCGTCAACCCCGAGAAAGCGGGCGATGCCCTTGGTCAGCTTCATCTCGAATCACATACCTTCCTGGCCGCTCCTGGCCCGCTGGGCGGCCATCGGCGCGGGCATGGGCGCCGTGCGGCCGCCCGTCCATACCTGCTGAGCCTGCTGGGCCTGCCGGGCGGCCCGCTGCTGCACGGCCTGCCGCTCGGCCGACTTGCGGTCCTTGGCCGACAGGCTGCGCATCCGGGCGCGATAGACGTGGTCAGGTCCGTACAGCCGGGGCCGGGCATCGAGCTTGACGGCGCGGCCGGCCGTGCGCTGCGGCTCCTCCGGGCCCAGGAGTCCCTCGAAGACGCTCATGCCGGGGTAAGAGAGGGCATGCTCGGTCTTCTCGCCGAGCCGGGCCCGCAGCGGGAGCCACTCCGAGCGGTCGGCGGCGCGCCGGCCGCCGTTGATGACCGGTCGGTGCCCCACCGTCAGGTAGCGGATGGTGAGCGCCCACTGGGTGAGGTTCCAGCGCCGTTCATTGCGCCGCGAGCGCTGGGACCCGTAGAAGGTGATCAGTGCGGGCGGGGCGAAGTACAGGGTGAAGAAGAGCTCCGACGGCCAGCCGAAGACGAGGAGGAACGCGCCCATCCACACCGCGTAGATGACCGCGCCGGTGACGAGGACCCGACGGGTCGGGCCCTCGCCGAGGTCCATGCCGAGCAGCTCGTGCTGGCGTGTCTCCAGGTCGAAGTGGCGGGTGAAGGTGTGCCCTACCCTCATGCGCCCGCCACTTTGGTCCAGATCGCCGTGAGCATGCCCTTGGTGCTGTCCGAGGCGTAGACGAAACCGGCGACGACGACGCCCGCCATGAAGTGTGCGAGCAGCTCGCCCCACTCGCGCTTCGCGTAGTGGCCGATGGCCCGGACCGCGAGCACGATCAGGAAGATGTTGCCGGCGAGGGTGATGACCCAGTTCTTGAGTTCGGCGCCATTGGTCAGCGCGAGTTCCATCATTTTCTTCCCCTTGCTTGGAGTGGGAGAGGACGGGTGAGGGCGCCCGGCCGCTCGGCCGGGCACGACGGCACGACCGGCGCCGGTGCGGGCCGGAGCCGGGAACAGGCGGCGGCCTGATCGGGGCCGGAGCCCCGGGGCGGGTGTGGGGCGCGACCGGCGCTAGGAGGACATGCCGCCGTGGACCTCGGAGACCTGCCAGCGCTCGGCCTTGGCCGACGCCACGCGGGTCAGCTTGACCCGGTAGGTCTCCTCCAGCTCGGCGCCTCCGGTCAGCCAGGTGACGGTCGCGGTGCCGATCCGGTCGGTGCCGCTGCCCTCGTCGACCGACCAGTTGCGAAGGCCACCGAGGTTCACGCCGGGCGGGAGGGGGGCGACGGAAGCGCCCGGCGCCGCGACGGATTCGGCCTCACCGGTCGCGTACTTGGTGAAGAACTCCTCGGCGACACCGCGCGTCTTCTCGCTGAAGTCCAGGTCCGTCGACTTGGTGTTCAGCGCAGGCGCGGACGTCCCGTCGGTCGGCACGCCGACCATGCCGGGCTGGCCCGATACAAGGATGCGGCCCGAGGTCTGGACGACGGGGATCTCCAGGCCGACCCAGCGGGGCCCGTCGGCGGAGCGGGAGTCCCTCCCGTCGCCCTTGTCGTCCTTGGCGGCCTTGTCGTCCTTCTTGGGGTCGTCCTTCTTGTCCTTGGACTTGTCGTCCTTGGGCTTGTCGACCGTCTTGGGCGACCCGTCCGTCCCGGATGCCTTGACCAGCACGTCGACGCGGACGCGGGCCCTCTTGTCCTTCTCCTCGGTCACGGCTCCCGGCTGGGCGGCGAGGACTTCCTGGTGTCCCTTCTGGTTCCAGCCGGCGGCGGTGTCGATGCCCTTGGCCATGTCCCGGGCCAGGGCCTCGGCGCGGGCCTTGGGGTCGCTCTCGTCCCAGCTCAGGTACGACCGCGCGAAACGGGCGGCGACGGCCTGGGCCTCCTGCACCGGATAGGTGGGACCGCTGCTGACCTGGACGGGTGCTTTGGGCGGCTCGGGCGCCCAGAACCACGAGCGGATGCCGGTGATCGCGGCCAGTCCGACGACGGCCCAGAGCGCGCCGCGGCCGGCCTTGACCAGGAACTTGGTGCCGCTGTTCTCGTCCTCGAGCTGCCAGGGCAGGTCACGACCCTCGGTGGCGACGGCACCCGTGCCGGCACCGGCACCCGTTGCGGCACCCGGGGCGGGCTGCGAGGAGGGGGTCTGACCCTGGAGCCGGGCCGCCGCGTCGGTCCACTGCTGGAGTCCGGCGGGGGCCTGGGGCGCGGGGGAAGGTTGCCCGGCGGGCGGGGAGCCCGGCAGAGAGGCTTCGCCCTTCTTGCCCTTGGCCTTGACCTTGGCCGCGTCGCTCCGCGGCTCCGGCAGATTCAGAATCCGCCGCATGACCGTCTTGAACGTGCTCAACCCTGGTGACCCTTCCCCCGTGCTAGGCCTGAGTGGCTGGACAGTACTTGGCCCATTTCTGATCGTCAAACAGCTTGATTTGAACAGAAGCTGTTGGGATCTGAACAACTACGGAACAGCGACCACACCCCGAATTCCCGACATTGCGGGCGGTTCGGGGTGAGAGGTCATCCGCTACGTGGCCCACCTCACCTGACTACGGGACCACGGCTCTGCGAGGGGGCCGGCACCGGGTCGATTCGGGGTGCCGTCGTCTTTTGCCGGGGTTCTTCCGCGGGGGGCTTTGTAGCCAACCTGTTGCGCAGGCCCTGGGTTTCACCCAGCCCCGGTCCGTCGAGCCCGAGGAGCGCCTGCTCGGCCTGCGCCTTGGCCGCGGCTTTGGCCTGGGCCTTGGCGACGTTCTCGGCGAGCTTCTCCGCTTCCTTCTGCCGGATCAGCTCCACGTGCTCCCGCGGTACATCGGGATCGAGCTTGGCCCAGATCTTCTGCTCCCCGATCCGCTCCTGGCCGGGCGGGACCTTGACGTTCTTGTACCGCTCGTTCTGCAGGTGATTGGCGGCGTCCAGGTAGGACTTCGCCAGTCTCTTGTCACCCGCCGCGAGCTCGTTGATCTCATTGCCGCGGGAGATCTCGTAGAGCTCGTGATTCTCCATCTTGGCTTTGAAGCTGTCCGGAGTGTGGAACTGCAGCTCGAACTTCTCTTCCGACTCCGTGTGCTGCCAGGTGGTATTCACACCCTTGTACACCGGGTCCTGCCAGGTGTTCTTCTCGGCAGTGGGCTCGTAGCCGGACTCGCGGAGCCGTTCGTACGTCCGCTCCACGCCTTCGGTGTAGGAATCCGGCTCGAAGGTCAGGGTGTACCGATTGAGGTCGTTGACCTTGCGCGCCGTCTTCTCGACCGGAATATCGTTCTCTTCGAGCGCGGTCGCGGCCTTGCGCCGGAACGAGTCCACATCCTTGAGGGAATACTCCAGGCCCTCGAGCTTGCCGCCGTGCGACTGCGCCGTCTCCTGCTGAACGTCCTTCATCATCGCGTCCATGCGGTCGCGAGCGGCAGCAGCCCGCTCCCACCGCTCGGTGACGACACGATTCTGTTCCGGGCTGAGCGAGTATCCCTCGCCCTGCCAGGCCCCCGTACGGTCACTCACAGCTCAGTTGCCCCCGTCACTCCGTGAATCTCCTGCAGCAGTTCCTCGGCCCGCTCCGCACTCACTTCCTCCAGGTGGGGAGGGTTGGACGTGCGGAGGTCGCGCGACTCGGCGACCGCGCTCGTGGGACCCCAGATCCCCTTCGAGCCGCGGTACGACTCGTCCAGCTCCTGCTCCGGGCTGCTCCGGCGCCGGACGACCGTGGTGGGCGCCTCGCCCTCGCGGAAGTCCTCCTCGTCCACGTACAGCGCCCAGTACCGCACCCAGCCCTGACGGTCGGCTTCCAGCGCGGCGGCCCGTTCCGCCGTTACGGCATGCAGTTCGCCGGCCGGCGGGACCGTCCTGACGGTGCTGTCCTTGAGGTGGTGCCACTGCCAGTCCAGGAGCGACAGGTACTCCCACTCCTCGCCGGCGCGGCGCCACAGCCCGTCCGGGCGTTCCACCGTGTAGCCCTGCGGGACCTCGGCGAAGTATTCGTACTGCTCACTCATCACTTGTTCCCCTTCGCAGGAATCTCGCTGTACCGCCGCTGCTGGACGACCTTCGCCGCGTCCTCGTGGGACTCGGTCGTGTTCTCCGCTTCCTCGCCGCGCGGGCGGAGGCGGCTCGAGCGGTACAGATCGTAGAGAAGGTGGTTCTCCGTCTTGACCCGGAAACTGTCGGGCGTGTGGAAGGCGATCTCGAACTTCACCGTGCCGTCCGGCTGTTGCCACACCGCTCGGAATCCCTTGTGGACGGGATCCTCCCAGGTGTTCCGCTCCGAATCGGGGACGATGACGTAGCCGCGCTCGTGCAGGAGGGCGTACGTGTGGCGGACGCCTTCCGTGTACGACTTCACGTCGAAGACCAGGGTGTAGCGGTTGAGGTCCTGGACCTTGCCGACGACCTTTTCCAGGGGGACGCGGTCGTCCAATTCCATGGCGGCCTTGCGGCGGAAGGCCTTGAGGCCCATGAGGCGGTGTTGCCTGCCTTCCAGGCGGGCGCCGTGGGAGGCCGCCAGCGCTGCCTCCACACCCTCCACCACCGCGTCCAGGACCTTGTGGGCCGCCCTCGCCGCCTCCCAGCGGGCCGTCACCGCGGCGTTCTGGTCCGCGGTGAGTTCCAGGCGGCGGCCCGGGGTCGCCGCGTCGTCCTTCCAGGCCGTTGCGGGCTTCTTCGCGACGGGTGCCGTCACAGTTCCGTCGCTCCCTTCGCGCCGTGGAGTTCCGTCAGCTGTCGTTCCGCCTCGGCCGCGTCGATCTCCACCAGGTGCGGCGGGTTCGACGGGCGGGCGTCGAAGAAGTCGTGGACGGCCTGCGTCGGGCCCCACTCGTTCCAGATCTTGAACGCCTCGTCGTAGATGCGCTCCGGGCTGCGGCGGCGGCGCACCACCGTCACCGGCGGCTCCCCGGCCCGCCAGGACGACTCGTCGGCGTACCGCGCCCAGTAGCGCACCCAGCCCTGCCGGTCCGCTTGCAGTTCTCCGGCGCGCTCGGCGCTCACGGCCTGCCGCGCGGACGCGGGCGGCGGGTCCTGGACGGCGGTCTCCGCCGCCTTGTGCCACTGCCAGTCCAGCAGCGACAGGTACTCCCAGTCCGTCTCGCGTCCCGCCGCGCACCGCCACAGGCTCGACGGGCGTTCCGCCGGGTGGTCCGGGCCGGTCTTCACGTAGTAGGTGTACTTCTCGTTCTCGCGGCGCCTGCGCTCCGCTTCCGCCTCCGTCATGCGCTTGCGCAGCGCCGCCCCGTCCGTCGGCCGGCCCGGGCGGTCCTGCGAGTGGTCGTCCTCGCACTCGCTGAACATGTAGTGCTGCCGGATGCGCTCGATCGTCGGCCACAGCCACATCTGGTGCCAGTACGCCAGGTCGCTGCCCTCGCGCGACGGGTCGGCGTCGGCCTCCGTGGCCGCCCGCCACGCCGCGTGCAGGGCCGCCAGTTCCTCCGTGACGCCGCCGTGCAGCGGCCAGCACGGCCAGATGCGCAGGTGCAGCTGCGGGGCGTAGTGCCGGCCGAGCCAGTCCAGCCAGTCGGAGAGGCGGCGCCAGTCGTCCTCCGTGGCGCGCAGGGACCAGGGGAGGTGGTCGTCAGTGGGCGCCGCGGCCGGTGAGGACTGCGCCGTCGCCGCCTCCACCGCGTGCAGACGGTCGATGACCTCCCCCACGACCTCGGTGACCTCGGCCTGGTTCGCCTTGATCCCCGTCGCGAAGTCCTTGATCGCCGCTTCGAACCGGGTGCGCCACTCGCGGAGGGTTTCGACCTCCTCGCGGAGGGTCTTCAGTTCTTCCCGCAGGTTTTCGTCCGTCATTCCCGACCGTCCTTCTACGCGCCCGCGCCCGTTCCCGCGCTCTCCAGCGGCGGCGGCCCGATCCGCGACGCGCGCGTCGCGTGCTCGCCCGCCCGCAGGGCCGCTCCGTCGCGGCGCTGGTCCCATGGCAGCAGTTCGGCGATGACGCCCGGCGCGCCGCGGAACAGGAGCAGGGCCCGGCCGTGCGGCAGCTGGCGGATCTCCTCGGGGCGCAGGATGCGGCGTTCGCGCTCGACCTCGTTGGTGCCGTAGCCGAAGAGTCGCTGGGTGTCGCGCGACTTCGAGAGTTCGACGAGCTCGGCCTCGCCGACGAGCTCCGAGAAGCGGCGCAGCGCCTCGACGTCCTTCAGGCCGCCCATGACGAGGGTGGCCGCCGCGTTGTCGAGGAGGGTGTCCGCCTCGTGCTGCCCCCACCGGAGCACGGCCTGGGCCAGGGACTGCAGCGCGTAGACGATGTGGATGCCGTAGCCGCGGGCGTCGGAGGCCAGCGACGGCAGCTTCGGCAGCGGGGCGACGTTGGCGACCTCGTCCAGGACGAGGCGCAGGAACGGGTCGAGCCGGCCCGACGGCAGCCGGGGCGCCCGGCGCTTCGCCGCGTCGACGACCTCGCCCAGCAGCATCGTCGTCAGCGGCGAGACGTTCGTCGAGGCGTTGGAGTCGCTGATGAGGACCAGGGTGTCGCGAGAGGCGACGAACGCGTCCGGGTCGAAGGTCGGCACGCCCGGCTGCGGAGTGACGCAGCGCAGCACCTTGCGCAGGGCGAGCGGTTCGATCTGGGCGGCGAGGGTCTGCCGGGTCGAGGCGACGGTCTCGTCGGCGCCGGTCGACACGGAGCGCAGCAGGACGTCCCAGCCGGGTTCGGCGTTGGGGTGGTCGGTGAGGATGGCCCGCGGCTCGCTGGCCTTCTCCAGGTTGGTGGCCCAGCGCATGACGTGCTCGATGGTCTTGCCTTCGAGGGCCGCGGCGTGCAGGAGCCTCGTCAGCGCGGACGACGCCGTCTGCTGGAAGAAGCTGCCGTTGCTGGAGGAGCTGTCGTCGGCGCCCATGCCGACGGAGAACGACAGGGCGCGCGACGTGGCGGTCTCGCCCTCCTGGCACCCGGCCACCGGGTCCCAGACCATCTTGTGCGGCCAGCCGACGGTGTCGAGCGGGTCGAAGACCCACACCCGGCCCATGCGCGAGCGCGGTTCGGCGATGACGTCGAGGACGTCCGCGCGCGTGGAGGTGACGACGAGCGGGCCCGGCGCGTCCAGGCAGGCGGGGATGACGACGTTGCGCGACTTGCCACCGCCGGAGGGGGCGATGACCGCGACCGAGTCCTCCGGCGTGGCCACCAGCGGCTGCCCGGTGCGGACCTGCGTGCCGAGCATCCAGCCGACCTCGCGCAGCTCCGCACGCGCCGCGGCCTTGGGGTCGAACTTGCCGTCCTTGCCGGTGAACGACGTCGCGCGGGTCATCTTGGCGGCCTTGCGGGCGCGCTTCTCGCCGAGCATGTCGCGGGCTTCGGTCGCGGAGGCGAGACCCTCGCCGCCCGCGCCCCGGACACGGCGCTCCCGGGCCCGTACGGCCAGCATGACGATCGCGATCGGGCCGAGGAGGAAGCCGAGCCATACCGGGACGGTGACGCTGGCCGACGCCGGCACGATGCCGTCGCCCAGACCGGTCAGCGGCTTGTGCGCCGCAAGGGCACCCGCCGTGGCCAGGACGTTCGACAGGGCCATGTTCTCGGCCGTGGCCCAGACGGCCAGGTGCCAGCTGACGACGACGGCGATGACCACCGCCGATGCCTTGACGAGGGCGATCTCACCTTTGGGTCCGCCGCTCTCGTACTTGCGTCCCACTTTGCGCGCCGCTGCCACGCGGTGGACCCCCGTCCCTTGCTTGATGTGATCCCTTCAGATCGCTGCGACGGTAACACCTCAGTGCGACAGGTCAGGCGTTCGAGGCGGGGGGACGGGGACTACGCAGCGAAGGTGTTACGCAAGCGGCCGGCGTCCCGCCACGGCAAGGGGACGGCGGCGCGTCACGACGAGGGGGCGGCAGCGCGTCACGACAAGGGCACGGCGGCGCGTCACGCGGCGGCGCGGGCCGCGCGCCACACCGGGCTGTCGACGTAGTGGTTGTCGTAGCGCTCGGACGACTCCTTGATCTCCTCGACGCTCGCCTCGCCACGGGCCACACGGTCCAGCAGGCGGTAGTAGTCGAAGCGGCCCATGCCCGGCGTGAAGACGACCAGGGCGTCGGCGGAGCGGCCGGCCGCCGGGGCGAAGGCGTGGGGCATGCCGGGCGGCACGGCCAGGAAGTCGTTCTTCTCCAGCGTCACGACGGTCTCGCCCGTCAGCACGTCCAGCGCGCCGTCGAGGACGAAGAAGAACTCCGTGGCACGGGTGTGGAAGTGAGCCGGGGCGCCCGCCGTCCCCTCGGCGAGCGTGGCCCGGTTGGTGGTGAACGCACCGCCGGTGGTGTCCGAGTCGGCGAAGAGCGTGATCAGGGAGCCGGGGGCGTCGCTGAGGACCGTGGCCTCGGCGGCGCGAACGAGGACGGGGGCGGTGACGGGGCTCTGGGGCTCGGCCATGGAGGGCTCCTCTGAAGTGCGGTGACGCAGCGCGCCGTTCGTTCCGACGATCAATCTACGGGGCCGAGTGTCCGGCGCCTTGGTGCAATCCGCGCACGGAATCGTGGGCCACTTGGCCGGCCGTCACCCCGGTCGCCGACCCGGCCGCCGACCCGGCCGCCCCACCCCCTCGCCCATGGGCAAACCGATCGGCACTTTACGAAACCACGCCGTCACCTGACGGAGTGAGAAAACCTCGCTTCACCTGCCACCCAGTTTTGCCGAAAATTGTTCACGGACGTGCCATGAACTCCCGGGTATGGAGGTTTCGATGGAAGGAAAAGTCGCTCTCGTCACCGGGGCGGCAGGCGGAATAGGAGAATCGGTCGTCCGGACGCTGGCAGAGAAGGGAGTCGCCGTAGCGGCGGTCGACAAGGAAGAGGTCCGGCTGCGGGCCTGCGTCGAAAAGCTCACCGCGGACGGCCTGCTGGTGGAGGCCTTCCCCGGGGACGTCACCTCCAGCCCGGAAGTGGAGGCGGTCGTCGACGCGGTCGAGCGACGCCTCGGCCCCCTGGACTACCTGGTCAACGCGGCCGGCGTGCTCCGGCTCGCCGAAGCGCGCCGGCTGACGGACGAGGACTGGAAGTTCACCTTCGCCGTGAACACCAGCGGCGTCTTCTTCGTCTCCCGCGCCGTCGTCAACCGCATGGTGCCGCGCGGCCGGGGAGCGGTGGTGACGGTCGCCTCGAACGCGGCCGGTACGGCCCGCGTGGAGATGGCGGCCTATTCGGCGTCGAAGGCCGCGGCCACGATGTTCACCAAGTGCATGGGGCTCGAAGTCGCCAAATACGGGATCCGCTGCAATCTGGTGGCGCCCGGATCGACCGAGACGCCGATGCTGAGCGATATGTGGAAGGACGGGGACGCGGCCCGCAAAGCGTCCATCGAGGGCGTGGCGAGTTCGTACCGGGTGGGAATTCCGCTACGGAGGCTGGCCCGGCCGGAAAACGTGGCCCAGGCGGTGGTGTTCCTGTTGTCCGACGCGGCCTCCCACATCACGATGCACGACCTGACGGTGGACGGGGGTGCGGCGCTGGGTGTCTGAACGGTACGCCCTCGAACCTTCGAGCGCCGTGCGGGCAGTCCGCCCGTACGGCGCTCGATTCGTCCGTACGGCGCTCGATTCGTACGGACGACTCGTACGCACCCGGCCGGCACCCGGCCGGCACCCGGCCGGCACTCGCGCAACACCCGGGCAACGCACTTCCACCGCTACGGCCGGACGCCGCAGCGGTGGAAGAGAGGGAGCCCCGGGCCCGAGCGGGGGCGGGGGCGGAGGCCTCCGGGGTTCCCGGCCGGTGCGGGCCGGCCGGGCGAGCCGTGTGGGCCGCGCGGCCGGCGAAGGAGCCGAACTCCTTCGCCAGGGCGCTGACGCCCTCGGCGATGCCCGTCGGCCAGTCGCCGCGGCGCAGGTGTTCCTGGACCTGTTCCTGGACGCGCTCGGCGGCGCGCCGGATCTCCTCGTTCGCCCGTTCCTGGGCCTCCCTGGCCTGGTGGCGGGCCTGCTGGGCGTCCTGGCGGGCGCGCCGGCTCTCCTCCTTTGCTCGCCGGGCCTGTTCCTTCCACTGTTCCTTGGCCCGCCGGAGCTCCTCCTTCGCGCCTTCGAAGGAGGACGTGTCCCCGGAGCCGCTTCGCGCACCGGCCCGCGTGCGCCGGGCGGCTTCCTGCATCTGGCGCCGCAGGTCGCCCGCCGCGCCGCGGACGTCCTCGCGGATGTCGGCCGCGAGCGCGGCGACGGACTCGCGGATCTCCAGCTCCAGCTCGGCCAGTTCGCCCTGGCGGCCCGCGAGTTCGGCACGGCCGGCGGCGGTGATGGCGTAGACCTTGCGGCCGCCCTCGGTGGTGTGGGTGACCAGGCCCTCGGCCTCCAGCTTGGCCAGGCGCGGGTAGACGGTGCCGGCGGAGGGCGCGTAGAGGCCCTGGAAGCGCTCCTCCAGCAGCCGGATGATCTCGTAGCCGTGGCGGGGCGCCTCGTCGAGCAGCTTGAGCAGGTAGAGGCGGAGCCGGCCGTGGGCGAAGACGGGGGGCATCAGAGGACCTTTCCCTGTGCGGGGGCCTCGGCCGCGGAGTCGGCGTCGGTCCGTTCGTCCGCCCAGTCGTCGGTGTCCGGCCCGCGCAGCAGGGCGACGGCGCCGGAGACGGTGGTGACCTTGATCCGGCCGCGGCCGCTGCCCAGCCGGCCGGTGATGTTCCGGGCGGCGAACTGGTCGTGCACCCGCAGCTCCCCGAAGGCGCAGGAGACCGCGCCGACCGTGGTGCCCGCCTCCACCGTCGCGTCCGCCGCGGCGGGCAGCCGCAGGGCGACGTCGCCGGAGACGGAGGTGACCGCCAGCTCGGTGCGCGGCGCGGCCGGCGCGAGGTCGATGACCGTATTGCCGTTGACCGAGTCGGCCTTGACCCGGCCGCTGGTGCACTCGACGATCGTGAGGTCGCCGGAGACGCTGTTGCAGTGCACGGCGCCGCCCAGGCGCTGGGCCTCCACGCGGCCGGAGACCGTCTGCGTCCGGACGTCTCCGGTGAGGCCGACGAGCGTGGTGTCGCCGGAGACGCCCTGGACCTTCGTGCTGCCCGCGATCCCCGAGACCACGGCGCCCGCCCCGACGACGGTGACCTTGACGTCGGCCGCCGCGGGCACGGTGAGGGTCACGTCCGCCGAGCGGTTCCAGTTCGTGCGGGAGAGCCAGCGGCGGAGGGTGTTCGGCGCCAGGTCCTCGTATCCGACGGTCAGGCTGCCGCGCCGGTGGGTGACCTTCAGCGCCGGGCCGTCGAGCGCCGTCAGCTCCAGGCGGGCCGGGCCGCCGTCCGCACCGACGACGTTGACCGTGCCGTTCACGATGTGCACGTCCAGGGAGAGGACCGGCTCCTCGAAGGCGACGTTCCGCGGCGTGGCGAGTGACCACTCGGACTCGACGGGCATGCCGGGCCCCCTTCTCTGCATCAGGACGGCGGAACACCGGGAAGGCGTAACGAGACGCAACCTATCGCGTCTCCCGAGAAACACGATATATCGCGGTCGGGCGAAGTCAAGCACTCCCGGCTTGGCATAGCGTTGTCGCATGTCCGCTACTGATCACAGCCGCACGGCGGGAGTCCTGCTGCTCTGCCGGGCCGAGCCCGGCCGCGTCCGGCCCTCCGCCCAGCTCCTGAACGAACCGCTCCTCCTGGTCCCGGCCGGGGAGGGCTGGAGCGCGCTGATCCCCGGCAAGGACTCCTGGCGCACCGAGGGCACCGACCCGGCCACCGCCACCGCCGGCTGGGCGCACGCCCTGGCCGTCGCCGAGCAGTGGCCCGTCGTGGGCCTGTGGTGGGACGCGCGCGGGGCGGGGTTCGTGGTCGCGGCGGGCTTCCGGCGGACCGTGGGTTACGCCTGGCTCGCCGACGGCACGCCGCACGGCGAAGAGGCGGCCATGACCGCGCTGCGGGCCCGCACCGGACTCGACCCGGTCCTCGACGGGGCCGCGCTCGACGGGCTCACCCGGCCGGACGCGGACGCCGACGCCGCGTCCCGGGTGCGCGGGCTGATCGCCGTGCTCTCGCGCACCGGCCTGCGCCTGCCGCCCGGCCTCGCCCCGGGCGTCCCGGCCGACGGCCTGCGCGCCTCCGCGGGCGCGCTCCCCGCCGCCGAGGCGGTCTACTGGCCCGGCTGGCGCGAGGCCGTACGGGCCGGGTTCGAAGCGGTGGACGGCGGGCGGCTCGGCGCGTGGACGCGAGGGCCGCGGGCCCGTGCCCTCGGCGCCGCGGAGATCGCGGCCGGGGCGGGCCTGGCCCTGTGGGGGCGGCGGAGCGGGCGGCGCGGCATGGCGGCCGCAGGGGCGGTCGTCCTGGCGGACGGGGCGTTGACGCTCGCGTACGACTGGTGGCGGGGCCGCGGCCAGGGGCGGTAAGAACCGCGCCGCGCAGGCCGGAGCGCGGCTGCGGGCCGGTGGGGGCTTGTCGCGCAGTTCCCCGCGCCCCTTACTTGGGGGGGCGCGGCACCACGCTTCGAGAAGGCGCAAGCACCCCGCTCCTCGAAGAGCGAAGAGCGAAGAGCGAAGACCCTACTCGTCGTCCTCGTCGTCCAGGCGCGCCAGCCACGTCGCCAGGCGCTCGACCGGGACCTCGAAGTCCGGGTTCAGGTCGACGAAGGTGCGCAGCTGCTCGGCCACCCAGCCGAGCGTGACCTCCTCCTCGCCACGCCGGTTCTCCAGCTCCTCGATGCCGCGGTCGGTGAAGTACACGTTCTCTCCGTCGGATGATGCGGTGGGTTTCGCTACGTCAGGCCAAGGATAGGACGGGCCCCCGCAACGGGACCGGGCCCCCACCGCTTCGCAGCGGTGGGGGCCCGGTCCGTTACGGGACGTGGACGGCCCGTCAGGCGTCGAACACCTCGTTGATCAGCGTCTGCTGCTCGACCTGGTGGCGCTTGGCCGAACCGACCGCCGGGGACGAGGAGTGCGGACGGGAGATCCGCCGCAGCCGCTCGCGGGCCGGGACGTCGGCACCGACGGCCAGGTCCAGGTGGTCGATCAGGTTGAGCGCGATGAACGGCCACGCACCCTGGTTCGCCGGCTCCTCCTGCGCCCAGATGTACTTCTCGGCGTTCGGGAACTTGGCGATCTCGGCCTGGAGCTCCTCGCCCGGCAGCGGGTAGAGGCGCTCGATGCGGACGATGGCCGTGTCGTTCGCGCCGCGCTTGGCCCGCTCGGCGGCCAGGTCGTAGTAGACCTTGCCGGAGCAGAAGACGACCTTGCGGACGTCCGCCGCGGCGACGGTGTCGTCACCGATGACCGGACGGAACGCGCCGCTGGTGAACTCCTCCGCCTTCGACGCCGCGGCCTTCAGACGCAGCATCGACTTCGGGGTGAAGACGATCAGCGGCTTGTGGTGCGGGTTGTGGACCTGCCAGCGCAGCAGGTGGAAGTAGTTCGACGGCAGCGTCGGCATGGCGACCGTCATGTTGTCCTGCGCGCAGAGCTGCAGGAACCGCTCGATGCGGGCCGAGGAGTGGTCCGGGCCCTGGCCCTCG
The DNA here is from genome assembly GCF_051386455.1 of Streptomyces sp. URMC 124. Taxonomy (NCBI): domain Bacteria; kingdom Bacillati; phylum Actinomycetota; class Actinomycetes; order Kitasatosporales; family Streptomycetaceae; genus Streptomyces; species Streptomyces sp. URMC 124. The sequence goes on along the minus strand of NZ_JBPQTS010000071.1, from coordinate 13,880 downwards.
TAGCCGTGCGGCAGGAGCAGCGTGACCCCGGAGGTCTGGTTCCACTTCTGCTCGGAGGAGGAGATGAACTCGTCGATGACGGACTGGGCGCCGTTGACGAAGTCACCGAACTGGGCCTCCCACAGCACCAGCGCGTCCGGGCGGGCCAGCGAGTAGCCGTACTCGAAGCCCATCGCCGCGTACTCGCTGAGCAGCGAGTCGTAGACGTTGAAGCGGGCCTGGTCCTCGGACAGGTAGAGCAGCGGGGTGTAGTCCTCGCCGGTCTCGCGGTCGACGAGCACCGCGTGGCGCTGGCCGAAGGTGCCGCGGCGGGAGTCCTGGCCGGCGAGCCGGACCGGGGTGCCCTCCATCAGCAGCGAGCCGAAGGCGAGGGTCTCGCCCATGCCCCAGTCGATCGTGCCGTCCTCGATGCTGGCGGCGCGGCGCTGCAGCTGCGGCACCAGGCGCGGGTGCACCGTGACGTTGTCGGGCGTGGTGACCTGCGACTCGGCGATCCGCTTGAGGACCTCCTGGGAGATCGCGGTGTTCACCGCGACCGGGAAGCCGCCGAGCGGGGCCGGGACGGCGGCCGGGGCCGTCGCCGCGTCCGCGTCGCGGACCTCGACGAAGACCTTCTCCAGCTGGCCCTGGTAGTCCTGCAGCGCCTGCTCGGCCTCTTCCAGGGTGATGTCGCCGCGACCGATGAGGGACTCGGTGTACAGCTTGCGCACCGAGCGCTTCTTGTCGATCAGGTCGTACATCAGCGGCTGGGTGAACGAGGGGTTGTCCGACTCGTTGTGCCCGCGGCGGCGGTAGCAGATCAGGTCGATGACGACGTCCTTGTTGAACGCCTGGCGGAACTCGAAGGCGAGCCGCGCGACGCGGACCACGGCCTCCGGGTCGTCACCGTTCACGTGGAAGATCGGCGCCTCGATCATCCGGGCGACGTCGGTGCAGTACATCGACGAGCGCGAGGACTCCGGCGGCGCGGTGAAGCCGACCTGGTTGTTGATGACGATGTGCACGGTGCCGCCGGTGCGGTAGCCGCGCAGCTGCGACATGTTCAGCGTCTCGGCGACGACGCCCTGGCCCGCGAAGGCCGCGTCGCCGTGGAGCTGGACCGGCAGGACGGTGAAGTCCGTGCCCGCCTTGCCGATGATGTCCTGCTTGGCGCGGGCGATGCCCTCGACGACCGGGTCGACCGTCTCCAGGTGGGAGGGGTTGGCGGCCAGCGAGACCTTGATCTGCTCGCCGTCCAGGCCGGTGAAGGTGCCCTCGGCGCCCAGGTGGTACTTCACGTCGCCGGAGCCGTGCATCGACTTCGGGTCGAGGTTGCCCTCGAACTCGCGGAAGATCTGCGCGTAGGACTTGCCGACGATGTTGGCGAGGACGTTGAGGCGGCCGCGGTGGGCCATGCCGATGACGACCTCGTCCAGACGCGCCTCGGCGGCGGCGTCCAGCACCGAGTCCAGCAGCGGGATGACGGACTCGCCGCCCTCCAGGGAGAAGCGCTTCTGGCCGACGTACTTCGTCTGCAGGAAGGTCTCGAAGGCCTCGGCGGCGTTCAGCCGGCGCAGGATGCGCAGCTGCTCCTCGCGCTCGGGCTTGGAGTGGCCGCGCTCGACGCGGTCCTGGATCCACTTGCGCTGCTTGGGGTCCTGGATGTGCATGAACTCGATGCCGGTGGTGCGGCAGTACGAGTCGCGCAGCACGCCGAGGATGTCGCGCAGCTTCATCATGGACTTGCCGGCGAAGCCGCCGACCGCGAACTCGCGCTCCAGGTCCCACAGGGTGAGGCCGTGCTCGGTGATGTCGAGGTCGGGGTGCTTGCGCTGGCGGTACTCCAGCGGGTCGGTGTCGGCCATGACGTGGCCGCGGACCCGGTAGGAGTGGATCAGCTCGAAGACGCGGGCGGCCTTGGTGACGTCGTCGTCGTGCGAGGCGTCGATGTCCTTGAGCCAGCGGACCGGCTCGTAGGGGATGCGCAGCGCCTCGAAGATCTCGTCGTAGAAGTCGTTCTCGCCGAGGAGCAGCTGGGCCATGATCCGCAGGAACTCGCCGGAGGCGGCGCCCTGGATCACCCGGTGGTCGTACGTCGAGGTCAGGGTCATGACCTTGGAGATGCCCATGCGGTTCAGGGCGTCCTGCGAGGTGCCCTGGAACTCGGCGGGGTAGTCCATCGCGCCGACGCCGAGGATCAGACCCTGGCCGGGCATCAGGCGCGGCACGGAGTGCACGGTGCCGATGCCGCCGGGGTTGGTCAGCGAGGCGGTGACGCCGGTGAAGTCGTCCATCGTCAGCTTGCCGACGCGGGCGCGGCGGACGATGTCCTCGTAGGCCTGCCAGAACTCGAAGAAGTTCAGCGTCTCGGCCTTCTTGATGGCCGCGACCACGAGCTGGCGGTCACCGTTCGGCTTGACCAGGTCGATCGCCAGGCCGAGGTTGACGTGCTCGGGCTTGACGAGGGTCGGCTTGCCGTCCTTCTCCGTGAAGGAGTAGTTCATCGACGGCATGAGCTTCAGCGCCTGCACCATGGCGTAGCCGATGAGGTGCGTGAAGGAGACCTTGCCGCCGCGGGCGCGCTTGAGGTGATTGTTGATCACGATGCGCTGGTCGAACAGCAGCTTCACCGGGACGGCGCGGACGGACGTGGCCGTCGGCAGCTCCAGGGAGGCGTTCATGTTCTTCGCGACCGCGGCCGCGGGACCACGCAGGGTGACCAGCTCGGGGCCGGCGGCCTGCTCGGCGGGCTTCGCGGCGGCGGCCGGCTTGGCGGGCGCGGCCTTGACCGCGGGCTTCGCCGGGGCCGGGGCCGCGGCGGCCGGAGCAGCCGGAGCGGCGGCAGCGGGCTGCGCGGGCGCGGCCGGAGCGGCCTGGGCCGGAGCGGCCGGAGCCGGGGCGGCGGGCGCCGCGGGGGTGGTGGCGGCCGGGGCGGGGCCGCCCGCGGCTTCGATCACCTCCTGCGGCGGCGCTGCCGCCGCGGTGCCCGGCTTGTAGTCGGCGAAGAAGTCCCACCAGGCTCGGTCGACCGAGTTCGGGTCCTGGAGGTACTGCTGGTAGATCTCGTCGACGAGCCACTCATTGGGACCGAACACGTCTGCAGGGCTCTTGCCCTGCCCGTCTTGGTCGGTCGAGATGCTCGAGGTGTTGGGGGACTGTGGCGACACGGCGGCAACCGCCCTCTTCCGCTTCACAAGGTGATGGACAGCGGGAATAAAGGCTACGCCTGTCTGCAGGGTTGATGCAGGCCACCCGGGCCAGCAGTCGCGCAAGTCACATTCACTCCGGGGTTTCGGGGCATGACTTGGCGGGAAACACACGGGGTTCTGCAGGGCCCAGGGGTATCAGGGTTCGCTCAAGCGCGCCCCACACTCCCTCGAATGTGTGCCTCCGCCACCGACCCTACGTCAAGACTGATCGCGCGGTACGCCCGGAAGAGTGACCTGAATGCGGCACCCCTGCGGGGATTCGGCCACCCCGATGCTCCCGCCGTGCAGATCCACCGCCCACCGGGCGATGGCCAGACCCAGCCCCGTGCCGCCGTCCGTGCCCGGCCCCTGCTGGCCCGAGCCGCCCCGGTTGAACCGCTCGAAGACCCGGTGCCGCTCCGCCTCGGGGATGCCCGGGCCCTCGTCCAGCACCTCCAGGGCCAGCGACTGCGGCCCCTCGCCCCGGCGCGCCCGCACCGTGACCCGCCCGTGCGGCGGGCTGTGCTTGACCGCGTTGTCCACCAGGTTCGCCACCACCTGGTGCAGCCGCTCCGCGTCCGCGTGGGCCGTCAGCTCCGGCGGGGAGACGTCCAGGTGCAGGTGGACGTCCTTGCGGGCGTGCGGAGAGGAGCCCGAGCCGTTGGCCATGCTCGCCTCCTTCAGGACGCCCGCCAGGTACGGCCACACCTCGAAGCGCCGCGCGTGCAGCGGGACGACCCCGTTGTCGAGCCGGGACAGGTCCAGCAGCTGCTCCACCAGGCGGCCGAGCCGCTCGGTCTGGCGCAGCGCCGTGCGCATCGTCTCCGGATCGGCGGCCGAGACCCCGTCCACCACGTTCTCCAGGACCGCCCGCAGACCCGCGATCGGGGTCCGCAGCTCGTGCGAGACGTTGGCGACGAGCTCCTTGCGGTGGGTGTCCACCGCCTCCAGGTCGGCCGCCATGCGGTTGAAGGCGTTCGCCAAGTGCCCGAACTCGTCCCGCCGCCCGGCGCCCACCCGGCGCGTGTAGTCACCCTGCGCCATCGCCCGGGTGACCTCGGTCATCTCGTCCAGCGGGGCGGTCAGGCCCTGCGCCACGAACTGCGTTATCAGCAGCGAGGCGATGATCGAGAAGACGGTGATCACCCGCAGCTCCGTCGCCGAGTGGATCGCGACGAAGACCAGGAAGGTCGTTATGACCACCGAGCCGATGACGAGGGCGCCCAGCGCCGCCTTCACCGACCGGTAGGGGTCCAGCGGGCGCAGCGCCTCCCAGACGCGGCCCCCCAGGCCCGCCGGCACCGCCGCGCCCCTGCCGCGCTCCGCCTCGCGGGCGCGCCTGCCGCGGCCCTCGCCCCGTGCCGCGCTCTGGCCGGTGCCGCCCCCGGGGCCGGCCGTGCCGCCGGTCATGCCGCCGGGGTCTCCAGTGCGTAGCCGACGCCGTGCACCGTACGGATCCGCTCCGCGCCGATCTTCCGGCGGAGGGCCTTGATGTGGCTGTCGACGGTGCGGGTGCCCGAGGCGTCGGCCCAGTCCCACACCTCCGCGAGCAGCTGCTCGCGGGAGAGGACGGCGCGCGGCGTGTTCGCCAGGCAGACCAGCAGGTCGAACTCGGTCGGCGTCAGGTGCACGTCGGCGCCTCTGACGCGCACCCGGCGCTGCGCGTGGTCGATCTCCAGCTCGCCCAGGCGCAGGATGCCGCTGCGCGGGGTGTGCGCGGCGAGGGCCGCCCGCTCCACGCGCCGCAGCAGCACGTGCACCCGGGCCGCCAGCTCGCGCATCGAGAAGGGCTTGGTCATGTAGTCGTCGGCGCCGACGCCGAGGCCGACCAGCATGTCCGTCTCGTCGTCACGCGCGGTGAGCATCAGGACGGGCACCGGCCGCTGCGCCTGCACGCGCCGGCACACCTCCAGGCCGTCGAAGCCCGGCAGCATCACGTCGAGCACGAGCAGGTCGGGCTGCCAGGCCTCCGCGGTGTCGACGGCAGCCGGCCCGTCGCCCGCGGTGCGGACCTGGAACCCCTCGGCCCGCAGCCGGGCCGCGATGGCGTCGACGATGGTCCGGTCGTCCTCGACCACCAGCACCCGGCGCTGCGCCCCGGCGGAGGCTGCGGCGCCGTTCGGGCCGATGTGTGTCTGCTCCATGCGCGCCCCGCCCCTAGCGTCTTTCCGTCGCGTCGTTCTCTGCCGGCTCTTCAGCTGTGGCAAGCAGGGTACGGGCAGGTGGCGGGCGACGGCTACGCGGCACGTTGCGCGAGGTGCACTACGTCCGGTACGCCCCGGGCAACCGCGATCTCTTCGGTCCGTACCCCTTCGAAACCGGCATTACGGAGGGTTGCCTCGAACGCGGCGGACGGCCGGGCCGACCACACGGCGAGCACGCCGCCGGGGGTCAGGCGCTCGCGGCAGCCCGCCAGGCCGGCGGGGGAGTAGAGGCCGTCGTTGTCCTCCGTCACCGTCCAGCCGGGGCCGTTGTCGATGTCCAGGCACAGCGCGTCGTAGCGCACCGGGGCGGTGCGCAGGTGGTGCAGGAGGTCGCCCTCGACGACCTCGGTGCGCGGATCGGCCAGGGCCCGCGCCGAGAGGGCCCCCAGTGGCCCGGTCCGGTGCCAGTCGATGACCGCCGGCTCCCGCTCGGCCACCGTGATCCGGCCCCACCGGGGCTCCTCCGCGGCCCGGGCGAGGGAGAAGCCGACGCCGAGCCCGCCGATGAGGACGGACGGCTCCGGGCGGTCCGCGGGGAGGGCGGCCAGCGCCGCGTCCACGAGCAGCCGCTCCGAGCGCCCGTCGGAGGTGTCCATCAGGAAGCAGCCGTTCGCGATGATCTCGTGGACCGCGCCGGCCCCGCTTCCCCGGCGGCGCAGGACGACCTCGCCGTGGGGGCCCTCGCGGCGGTCCAGGGTGATGGGCCGCTCGGCGGTGTCGTACGGGTCCCGCTGGAGGGTGGGCATCGGGGAGCCTTCCGTGTCGGTCGGTACGCGGCGGACGCGGCAGGCGGACCCGAGGTTGAGGGGCGTGACCGGAGTCACGGGCTGTGCTTGATTCGCCTGCCCCCGATGGACCTTAATGTCGGAGGGAGCCGGAGCGGCACCGCTTTTCCGCTCCGCCGGGTGCCGTTGCGGGAACCCGCGAGGAAGGGGCTGGGCCGAGTGAGTGTGGTGGACCCCGACGGGGCGTGTCCGCGGCCCCCTCGGAGAGCCCTCCGGGCCCCGGCGCCCGGCCGGCTCCTGCGGGCGCTGCCCACCCCCCTCGGCACGCCGTTCACGTTCTTCTACGGCCTGGTCCTGCTGGCTACCGCGCTCTACACGCACTACGGCGACGAGGCCACCGTCAACACCCTCCTGCGCGAGTCCAGTACCGACGCCGCGCACCTGGCCGAACAGCCCCTCGTCGTCCTCCTGGCGAGCGCCCTGTGGATAGCCGGCGGGCTGTATTCGCTCTTCGGGATCCTCTTCGTCCTCGTCGTCCGCGCGCTGGAGCGCCGGGTCGGCGGGGCCCGCGCCGCCGGCGTCTTCCTCCTCGGCCACGTGCTGGCCACCCTCGCCACCGAGCTGCCCGTGGCGGGCGCGGTGGCCGCGGGGCGGCTGCCGGAGGCCTCGCTGCACCGCCTCGACTACGGCATCAGCTTCGGCGTCATGGCCTGTACGGGCGCGCTCGCCGGGCTGCTGGGGCGGCGCGGCAAGCGGACGGTCCTGGGCCTGGCCTTCGTCATGTGCGCCCAGGACCTCGTCGAGTTCGCCGACCCGCTGGCCAGCTGGGGCCACCCCATCGCCCTGCTCACCGGCATGGCCTGCTGGGGCCTGCTGCGCGACACCCCGCGGCGCGGCAAGGGGGTGGCGGCCCGGTCAGCCGCGGACGGTGCCGTCCCAGGCCCACTGCGTGCGCCGCGGAAGGCCGGGGAGGGCCGCCCGGCCGGTGCACCACAGCAGCGTCCCGGCGGGGTCGTGGCCGGCCGGGGCGTCCGGGAAGAGGCGTTCGACGGCGGGCGCGCAGAGCTCGCCGGGCACCGCGGGGGCGAGCCCGAGGCCCCGCGCGATGTCGTCCGTATGGAGGACGATCTCGGTCACGCCCATGGCGGCGAACCCGGGCGCGTCGGAGTGGCCCCACGGGTGCCAGGCGCGGTCCCCCTCCCGCGCGCCGCGGACGGTCGCGGCGAGCAGCGCCGCAGCGATGCGGATGCCCTCCAGGCGGGCCGGTAGCGGGGCCTCGGGGTCGAGCGAGGCGAACAGGGCGATGTAGCGGTCGGTGGGGCGGGCCGTGAGCAGGCCCGCGTAGCCGACGAGGCCGAGCGCGAGGTGGTCGAGCGTCGCGGCCGCCGACCACTCCAGGCCGGCCGCGGGCCGGGACCAGTCGTGGTCCGCGCCCGCTTCCAGGACCGCGGAGCAGTGGTCGGCCGCGTCGGTGACGAGGGCGGCCCAGGCGGCGAGCGTGCGGGGAGCGGCGGCGGGGCCGCCGGGCGTGGCGGATGCCGGCGCGAGGGGCACGGCATCCGTGCGGACGGACGTGGTCACGCGCGGCCCCCCGCCCGGACGGTCTCGATCAGGCGGGCGTAGCCGTCGCCGCCGTGCCCGGCCGCGACCGCCTCCTCGATGGAGGCCTTCAGCAGCTCGGGCAGCCGGGTGTCGAGACCGCGCGCGGCGCTCGCGTGGACGAGGTGCCCGATCGCGCCGAGGTGGACGTCGAGGGTGGCGTCGTCGCCCGGGTAGACGCCCGCGTCGACCCGGGGCGCGTAGGTGTCCATGAAGCCGTTGACCGCGCCCATCCAGCGGATCGCGACGGGGGTGAAGACCGCCGCGTCCACCTGGTCGGCGCCGGTCAGCGCCACGCCCTGCAGCCAGCCGGCGAGGGTCGCCCACATCATGCCGAGCAGGGCGGTGTCGTAGAGGGAGGCGACTCCCGCGTCGTCCCCGAGGTCCACCGGGTCGCCCAGGCACGCCAGGGTCTCCCGGTGCTCGGCGAAGGCGGGCGTGGAGCCGCTGTAGAGCAGCATGACCGCGGGACTGCCGATGCCGGGCGGCGTCGACATGATCGCGCCGTCGAGGTAGCCGATGCCGTGCCCGGCGGCCCAGGAGGCGCTCGCGCGGGCCTGCTCCGGCGAGCCGGAGGTGAGGTTGACGAGCGTGCGGCCGCGCAGCCCGCCCGCCAGCGGGCCGAGGAGGCCGTGGACGGCGTCGTAGTCGGACAGGCAGGCGATGACCAGGGGGCTCGCCGCCACGGCCTCCGCGGCGGTCGCGGCCCGTGCGGCGCCGCGGGCGACCAGCGCCTCGCCCTTGCCCGCCGTGCGGTTCCAGACGGTGGTCTCGTGGCCGGCTTCCAGGAGGGCGCCGGCCAGGGCCGTACCCATCGAACCCAGACCGAGAACGGTCACCTTCATGGGTGGTTTCTCCCCGTGTGTCACAGAAGTTGATCAAGTGCGACCAGCCTCGCACCGGCTCCGTGGCCCCGACAGTGGCAGGAGTGACGTCCTGCGAAAAATTCCTGCCACCCCGCCTAGGCTGCTGATCATGAGCGCCGGAACCGTGGCCGTGGCCGTGATCGACGACGACGTCCCCCTGTGGGACCTGTACGAACTGGGGGTCGTCTGCACCGTCTTCGGCATCCCGCACCCCGACCTCGCCGACCCCTGGTACGACCTGCGCGTGTGCTCCGCCGGCGGCGGCGAGCCCCAGCCCGGCTCCTTCGGGCTCGCGCTGCGCACCTCGTACGGCCTCGACGGGCTGGAAGGGGCGGACACCGTGATCGTCCCGTCGGTGCCCGAGGCGTGCATCGAGGGCGAGCGCGAGCTGCCCGCCGAGCTGCTGGAGGCCCTGCGCCGGGCCGCGGACTCCGGCGCCCGCATGGTCTCCCTGTGCGCCGGGGCCTTCGCCCTGGCCGCCGCCGGCATCCTCGACGGGCGCCGCGCCACCGCCCACTGGATGCACACCGAGGCCCTCGCGCGCCGCCACCCGCGCGTGCGCGTGGACGACTCGGTCCTCTACGTCGACGACGGCGACGTCCTCACCAGCGCCGGCGTCACCGCGGGCCTCGACCTCTGCCTCCACCTCGTCCGCCGCGACCTCGGCGCCCACGTCGCCAACCAGCTCGCGCGCCGCCTGGTGGTGCCCGCCCACCGGCCCGGCGGGCAGGCCCAGTACGTGGACCTCTCCGTGCCCGAAGCCGACGACGACAGCCTCGCCCCCGTCCTGCAGTGGGCCCGCGAGCACCTCGACCGCCCCCTGTCCGTCGACGACCTCGCCGCCCGTGCCGGCATGAGCTCCCGCACCTTCTTCCGCCGCCTCCATGCCGCCACGGGCACGACCCCGCTGCAGTGGCTCCTGGTCCAGCGCCTGGCCCGCGCCCAGTCGCTGCTGGAGTCGACGGCCCTGTCCGTCGAGCGCGTCGCCGGCCTGAGCGGCCTGGGCACGGCCGCCAACCTCCGCCGCCACTTCACCCTCCACTTCGGGGTGACGCCCACGGACTACCGGCGCTCGTTCCCGCCGGGGACGCCCGGGACGGCGGTCGCCTGACGCGACCCGGACCGGTGATCGCTCAGAGCGAACACCGGAGGGGGAACATCCGGACCCCGGTACGCATTGAGTCGGCATAGCTCAACTTGCCTGCCTAAGGGGAGATCATGGCTTCGATGTCCACACCGCTCACCCTGCCCGTGCTGCCCCTCGACGACGAGGTCGTCCTGCCCGGCATGGTGGTGCCCCTCGACCTGTCCGACAGCGAAGTGCGGGCCGCCGTCGAGGCCGCACAGGCCGCCGCGCGGGGCGGCGGCACCAAGCCGCTGGTGCTGCTCGTGCCGCGGGTCGACGGCACCTACGCGGGCGTCGGCACGCTCGGCAGCGTCGAGCAGGTGGGGCGGCTCTCCGGCAGCGGCGACCCCGGCGCGCTCATCCGCGGTGTCCGCCGGGTGCGCATCGGCGCGGGGACGACCGGGCCCGGCGCCGCGCTGTGGGTCGAGGGCACCACGATGGAGGAGATCACTCCCGACCCCCTCCCGGGCGCCGTCGCCGAGCTCGTCAAGGAGTACAAGGCGCTCGCCACCAGCTGGCTGCGCAAGCGCGGCGCCTGGCAGGTCGTCGACCGCGTCCAGCAGATCGAGGACGTGGGCCAGCTCGCCGACAACTCCGGCTACTCGCCCTTCCTGACCGTCCAGCAGCGCGTGGAGCTGCTGGAGACCGCCGACCCGGTGGCCCGGCTGAAGCTCGCCGTCGGGTGGCTCGGCGAGCACCTCGCCGAGCAGGACGTCGCCGAGACCATCGCCAAGGACGTCCAGGAGGGCGTCGACAAGCAGCAGCGCGAGTTCCTGCTGCGCCGCCAGCTGGAGGCCGTCCGCAAGGAGCTCGCCGAGCTCAACGGCGACCCGGAGGACGAGTCCGGCGACTACCGCGCCCGCGTCGAGGCCGCCGGCCTCCCGGAGAAGGTGCGCGAAGCGGCCCTGAAGGAGGTCGACAAGCTGGAGCGCTCCTCCGACCAGAGCCCCGAGGGCGGCTGGATCCGCACCTGGCTGGACACCGTGCTGGAGATGCCCTGGAACGAGCGCAGCGAGGACGCGTACGACATCCCCGGCGCGAAGGCCGTCCTCGACGCCGACCACGCGGGCCTGGAGGACGTGAAGGAGCGGATCACCGAGTACCTGGCGGTGCGCAAGCGGCGCACCGACCGGGGGCTGGGCGTGGTCGGCGGGCGGCGCGGGGGCGCGGTGCTCGCGCTCGTCGGCCCGCCCGGCGTCGGAAAGACCTCGCTGGGCGAGAGCGTCGCCCGCGCCATGGGGCGGAAGTTCGTCCGCGTGGCGCTCGGCGGCGTCCGCGACGAGGCCGAGATCCGCGGCCACCGGCGCACCTATGTCGGCGCGCTGCCCGGCCGGATCGTACGGGCGGTCAAGGAAGCCGGTTCGATGAACCCGGTCGTCCTGCTCGACGAGATCGACAAGGTCGGCTCGGACTTCCGCGGCGACCCGGCCGCCGCCCTCCTGGAGGTCCTGGACCCGGCGCAGAACCACACCTTCCGGGACCACTACCTGGAGGTTGAACTCGACCTGTCCGACGTCGTCTTCCTGGCGACCGCCAACGTCCTGGAGGCCATCCCCGAAGCCCTCCTGGACCGCATGGAGCTCGTCCGCCTCGACGGCTACACCGAGGACGAGAAGGTCGTCATCGCCCGCGACCACCTCCTGCGCCGCCAGCTGGAGCGCGCGGGCCTGGAGCCCGGCGAGGTCGTCGTGGAGGACGCCGCCCTGCGCAAGCTCGCCGGCGAGTACACCCGCGAGGCGGGCGTGCGGAACCTGGAGCGCGCCGTCGCCCGGCTGCTGCGCAAGGTCGCCGCCCGGCACGAACTGGGCGAGCAGGAGCTGCCGTTCACCATCGGCGCCGAACAGCTGCGCCCGCTGATCGGGCGCCCGCACCACACCCCGGAGTCCGCGCAGGATCCGGCCGAGCGGCGCACGGCGGTGCCGGGCGTGGCGACGGGGCTCGCGGTCACGGGCGCGGGCGGCGACGTGCTGTTCGTGGAGGCTTCCCTGGCCGATCCGGAGACGGGCGGCGCGGGCCTGACCCTCACCGGCCAGCTGGGCGAGGTCATGAAGGAGTCGGCGCAGATCGCGCTGTCCTTCCTGCGCTCGCACGGCGCGGAACTGGAGCTGCCCGTGGGCGACTTCAAGGAGCGCGGCGTCCACCTGCACGTGCCGGCGGGCGCCGTCCCGAAGGACGGCCCGAGCGCGGGCATCACCATGACGACGGCGCTGGCGTCGCTGCTGTCGGGCCGCCGGGTGCGGCCGGACGTGGCCATGACCGGCGAGGTGTCCCTCACGGGGCGGGTCCTGCCCATCGGCGGCGTCAAGCAGAAGCTGCTGGCGGCGCACCGGGCGGGCGTGACGACGGTGATCATCCCGAAGCGGAACGAGCCCGATCTGGACGACGTGCCGGCCGAGGTGCTGGCGAAGCTCGACGTCCACCCGGTCTCCGACGTCCGCCAGGTGCTGGCGCTGGCCCTGGAACCGGCCGCGGCGGAGGTGGCCGTGGCGGCGTAACGGCGGCAACGGCGCGGGGCCCGTACCTCTTCACGAGAGGTACGGGCCCCGCGCCGTTTTCCGGTTCACGCGCCGTCTTGCGGCTCAGGTGTGGCTGACGGCCTTCTCCAGCAGGCCGTGCAGGGCGTCCTGCTCCTCCTGCGACAGCCCGGCCAGGGGCGATTCCCGGGCGAGGAGCTCCATGAGCCGTTCCCGCAGGGCCGTGCCCTCGCCGGTCAGGACCAGCTGCTTGGCGCGGCGGTCCGTGGGGTGCGGGCGGCGCTCCAGGAGCCCGCGGCCCTCCAGCTTGTCGATGACGAAGGTCGCGTTGGAGGGCTCGCAGGCCATGCGGTCGGCGAGCTCGCGCATCGTCATCGGGCCGGTCAGCTCCCGCAGGGCCGTGGCCTGGGGTGCGGTGAGGTCCAGCTGGGCCGCGCGGTCGCGCACATGGTCCGCGATGCGGCGGGCGAGTCCGTTCACCAGGCCGCAGAGCCGCCGCTCGGCGAGGGTGTCCGCTTCCGTGGTGGTCATGGGAGCCATCGTAATCGGGAGCCGACTCCATCAAGCCGATAATTTTGCAGCTTGAATCATTCAAGCCAGAAGCTTATTGTCTTCGATCAAGGAACCCCCGCACCACGAATGGACGGAACCACCCATGTCCCACGACGCCCGCCTCAGCCGCCCGTCCGGCATCCGCTCGCTGCAGCTCGGCGACACCAAGGTCACCTACGTGCCGGACGGCGTGGGTCAGCTGGGCCCGCGCGGCTGGCTGCCGGACACCACCGACGAGGTCTGGGCGCAGCACCCGGAATACCTCGACGCGACGGGGAACCTCGTGGCGAGCATGGGCGGCCTCCTGGTCGAGCACGGCGACCGGGCCCTGCTCATCGACGCCGGCGTCGGCCCCGTGCACCTCCCGGCAGCCGAACCCGGCGCGGCCGTGGGGGAGATCAAGGGCGGTGCCTTCCTCGACAACCTGGCCCGCCTCGGCCGCACCCCCGCCGCCGTCGAGGCCGTGGCCATCACCCACCTGCACGGCGACCACATCGGCTGGTCCGCGCAGCTCGCCGAGGCGGGCGCCGTCCACCTCATGAGCGCGGCCGAGTGGGAGCACCGGCACCTCGCCGGGCAGCACGGCGTGTCCGAGGAGGTCCTCGCCGCCGTGGAGCCCGGCCTCCGCCTGGTCGCCGACGAGGAGGAGATCTTCCCCGGCGTCCGCGTCATGCTCACCCCCGGCCACACCGCGGGCCACGCCGCCTACGTCATCACCGGCGGCGGCCGCCGCCTGATCGCCTTCGGTGACGCCCTGCACTCGCCGATCCAGATAGCCCACCCCGAGTGGTCGGCCGTCGTCGACCACGACGCCCGTCGGTCCGCGGTCTTCCGCCGCCGCCTGGTGGAGGAGATGGCGCAGCCCGCGACGATCGGCTTCGGCATCCACTTCGCGGACGTGGTGTTCGGGCGGGTGCTGCGCGACGCGGCGGGAGCCACGTCCTGGGAGCCCGTCGACGCGTGACGCGCGGTCCGAAGCCCCTGTCTCGTTTGCCCCGTTGACGGACGCGAACCCCACCGCTTGCATGGTCACCGACCAAGCTCCGCTGACCGACCAGTCACGTTCGGAGGGGGACCCTTGCGCGCGACGAAGGCACGTTCAAGAGCAGGAAGACGGACCATCAAAAGCGGAATACCGGGCGGGGGGGGGGGGGGGGGGGGGGGGGG
>NZ_JBPQTS010000070.1:0-36397 GCF_051386455.1 Streptomyces sp. URMC 124 | reverse complement strand
GGGTGAAGGGGTGCGGGGTGAAGTGACCTCGAAGACCGGCCAGAAGGTGCGCAAGAGCCCTGCGCTCACCGCGCCGGTCGTGGGCCGCTACGAGGCCGGAGCGCAGGTGCTCATCGCCTGTCAGGCCGCCGGGGGGCGGGTGGAGGGCGATGCCCTCTGGTACCGGCTCGCCGACGGGCAGGGGTGGCTGAGCGCCCACTACGTCCATGTGTCCGGGCTGGTGCCGGTCTGCCGGGGCGGGGCCGGCAGCTCCGGCACACCGGCGGGCCCCAAGGGCCAGAAGGACGAGAAGGGGCAGAAAGGCAGCCCCAAGGGGGACGAGGCGCCCGTCGTGGGGCCGGTGACCCTTCCCGCCCCCGTGGGAGGGAAGGACGGCCCCGGCTCCGCGGGGCCCGCCCGACCCGCCGTGCCCGTCCGGCCCGCCCAGCCGGCCAAGCCCACCGGTGCGGCCAAACCCACGAAACCCACGAAACCCACACAACCCAAGAAACCCGCCAAGCCCGCGAAGCCCGCCAAACCCATCGGCGTCGCCAAGCCGGTCGGCCCGGGCGGCACCATGGGACTGCCGAACGTCCCCGGTGCCGCCGGCCGGATGCAGACCGTCGCGCGGGACTACACCGTCCCGGCGATGTCCCTCCGCCAGCTGCTCCGGAGCCCCACGTGCCCCGACGGCACGCGGATCGCCGGAGGCGGCTACTTCCAGCCGGGCGGCCGGATCGGCGGCGTGGAGACGGTCGACGCCTACCCCAGCGTCACCGGGAACGTCTATCTGGTGGGTGTGAACAACACGAGCCCCGCCGCCGTCGACCTGCGGGTCTTCGCCGTCTGCCAGCCGGTGGCCTGACCAGGGCCCGACCGGTGACAGGGGAGCGGCAGGGGAGCGGTGGGGGCCCGTCCGGCATGACGGGCCGCCTGACGCGCCACCGGCCGGACGGCGTGCCGGCTGCGGCGCCCGCCCGGCGGGGGCGCTAGCCCCGCGGCCCGCCGCCCTGGGGGCCCTCCTCGCGGTCGTCGCGGTCGCGGGCGCTTTCGGCGACCCGGCGGAGCCGTGGATGGCGTACGGGCGCGCGCTCCTCGATCGCGTCGCCGACCATCGTGCGCAGTGCGTCCCGCAGGCCGTGCATCGCGTGGTGACGGGTGGGGCCCGCGCCCGGGTCCTCGCGCAGCTCCGCCATCAGCGACCAGCACAGCGCCAGCATCACCAGCACGAACGGCAGCGCGACCAGGATCGTCGCCGACTGCAGCGACTGCAGCCCGCCGGCCACCAGCAGGACCGCCGCCACCGCCGCCATCAGCACCCCCCACGTCACCACCAGCCACGTGCGCGGGTGCAGCGCACCCCGGCTGGAGAGCGAGCCCATCACCAGGGACGCGGAGTCCGCGCTGGTGATGAAGTACGTCATCACCAGCGCCATCGCGATCCACGAGGTGAGCGTCTGCACCGGCAGGGTGTCCAGGAGCGCGAACAACGACGCCTCCGCGCCGTCCTTGACCGTCCCGGCCATGTCGGCGGCGCCCGTCATGTCCAGCCGCAGCGCGCTCCCGCCCATCACGCAGAACCACACCACCGTCGCCCCGCTCGGCACGAGCAGCACCCCGATGAGGAACTCGCGGATCGTCCTCCCGCGCGAGATCCGGGCGATGAACGTGCCCACGAACGGCGCCCACGACAGCCACCACGCCCAGTAGAAGATCGTCCACGCGCCGAGCCACTTCGAGTCGGTGAACGCGCCCGTACGCGTCGCGAGCGTCAGCAGGTCGTGCAGATAGCCGCCGGTGGCCGCGGGGATGGTGTTGAGGACGAAGACGGTGGGGCCCAGGAGGAAGACGAAGAGCATCAGGCAGGCGGCCAGCGCGATGTTGAGCGTGCTGAGCCACTTCACGCCCTTGTGCAGGCCCGAGAACGCCGACAGCACGAACGCGGCCGACAGCGAGCCGATGATCACCAGCTCCAGGGCCGTGGTGTCCTTCACGCCCGTCGTGATGTTGAGCCCCTTGGCCACCTGGAGGGCGCCCAGGCCCAGGCTGGTCGCCGTGCCGAACACGGTCGCGAAGACCGCGAGCAGGTCGATGCCCCGGCCCGGCCAGCCCGCCGCCCGCTCCTCGCCGAGCAGCGGCACGAACGCCGAGCTCAGCCGGTTGCCGCGGCCCTTGCGGAAGCCCGCGTAGGCGAGCGCGAGGCCGGCCATGCCGTAGATCGCCCACGGGTGCAGGGTCCAGTGGAAGAACGAGTACTCGAGCGCGGTGCGGGCCGCCGCCGGGGTGTTGGCCGTGATGCCGCTGCCCGGCGGCGGCGAGACGAAGTGCAGCAGCGGCTCGCCGACCCCGTAGAACATCAGGCCGATGCCCATGCCCGCGCTGAACATCATCGCGATCCACGCGAGGTTGCTGAACTCGGGCTGGTCGTCGTCCCGGCCGAGCCGGATCCGCCCGAAGCGGCTGAAGGCGATGACCACGCACAGGACGAGGAAGACGTCGGCGGCGATCACGAACAGCCAGGCGAAGTTGGACAGCACCCAGCCCAGAGCCGCCTTCGTCACCCGGTCGAAGGAGTGCTTGCCCAGCGCCGCCCACGCGACGACCGCGAGCACCGCGGCGCCGCCGATCGCGACCAGCGCCGCGTCCGGAGGCTCCTCCTTGCCGCCCTGCGCGGCGGGGGAGGGCGGGCCGGCCGGATCGTGCGCATCGGTGCTCATGACGCCCCACTATGGCCGCAAGAGTGCGGAATCGGGCGGACTGGCACGCCGTGCACGGCCATGGGCAAGGGCGGATCGGGCCCGGTAGGGTCCAGCCCGCGCGGCCCTGCGAGGGCGGGCCGGGCCCGATGCGAGGGGTGGCGCGCCATGACGGACGCGGTACGGGTGCTGATCGCCGCGGACAAGTTCAAGGGGTCCCTGACGGCCGCCGAGGTCGCCCGGCACCTCACGGCCGGGCTGCGGCGCGCAGCGGGCGGCCCCCGGCGGCTCGCCGTCACGGCGCTGCCCGTCGCCGACGGCGGGGACGGCACGGTCGACGCCGCCCTTGCGGCCGGGTTCGAGCGCCGGGAGGTGCGGGTGACGGGGCCGGTGGGGCGGCCGGTCACCGCGGCGTTCGCGCTGCGCGGCGCCACCGCCGTCGTGGAGATGGCCGAGGCCTCCGGGCTGCGGCGGCTGCCCGGCGGGGTCCCCGCGCCCCTCACAGCCACCACCTACGGCACGGGGGAGCTGCTGCGGGCCGCGCTCGACGCGGGGGCCCGCACGGTGATCCTCGGGATCGGCGGCAGCGCCACCACCGACGGCGGGGCCGGGATGCTGAGCGCGCTCGGCGCGCGGCTCCTCGACGCCTCCGGTGCGCCCCTCGGGCCCGGCGGCGCGGCCCTGGCCGGCCTCGCCGCGGCCGACCTCTCCGGGCTCGATACGCGCCTGCGCACGGCCCGGCTCGTCCTCGCGAGCGACGTCCGCAACCCCCTGACGGGGCCGGAGGGCGCCGCGGCCGTCTACGGCCCGCAGAAGGGCGCCGGGGCGGGTGACGTGGCCCTGCTGGACGCCGCCCTCGCGCACTACGCCGCCGTGCTCGACGGCGGCGCGCTCGCGGGCGCGCCCGGCGCGGGTGCCGCGGGCGGGCTCGGGTACGGGGCGCTCGCCGGGCTCGGCGCGGGCTTCCGGCTCGGCATCGAGGTCATGCTCGACGTCCTCGGCTTCGCCGAGGCCCTCGAGGACGCCGACCTCGTGATCACGGGGGAGGGCTCCCTGGACGCCCAGACCCTCCACGGCAAGGCGCCCGCGGGCGTGGCCGCGGCGGCCCGCGAGCGGGGGGTGCCGGTCGTGGCGGTCTGCGGCCGCCTGGCCCTGGAGAGCTCCGCGCTCCAGGGCGCCGGCATCACCCGCGCGTACGCCCTGACGGACCTTGAGCCGGACCCCGAGCGCTGCATGACCCTGGCCGGCCCCCTGCTGGAACGCCTCGCAGAGCGCATCGCAACGAACCACCTGCCGTAGGCCCGGCACCGCCGGTCACCTCCGGTGGGGTTGCTCGCCGTCGCGGCGGGGGGTGAGAGGCAGAGCCTCTCGGACCACTTCCGTGTGCACGGCACCGCCGGACCGCGTCGCGGTGGTGCTCGCCGTGGCGGCGGGGTGAGTGGCCGGGGCCTTCGGACCGCGGCACGCCGAGCATTCTGCCCCCTCTGGCGCAGGCAGGGAAAAGGCCGTCGCGGCGGCGCGTGACCCCCACCGGAGGTGACCGGCGGTGCTCGGGCCGCCTCAGGGGCGGGTGGGGCACCGCGCATGCCCTGGCGCCGTCCGCGCCCGCCCCGCGTCGGCGCGGAAACGCCGAGTGGGGTGGTCCGAACCCTTTGGTTCGGACCACCCCACTCGTGGTCACCCGCGACGCAGTCGCTACGGAAGCTGCGTCGCCCTCGCCTCGCGGCGGTTGTCGCGGAAGGTGTTCACCCGGCGCGCCGTGGCGAACAGCGGGATCACCGCGCCCAGGACCACCTGGAGCGCACAGCCCGTCTGGAGCAGGAGCTCACCGCCGGGGGCGTCGAACGCCCAGGCGGCCAGCAGGCCCATGCTGAGCACGATCCAGCTGAGCATCGCCACCGCGAGGCGCCCCCGCGGCTTCGGGTACTCGACCCGGCTCACCATCAGCCACGCCACGCCCACGATCGCCAGCAGCGTCGGGACGAAGGGCAGCTCCAGGAGCACGATCGAGACGACGGTCAGCGCCCCGAAGGGGCTCGGCATGCCCTGGAAGATGCCGTCCCGCAGCTGGACGCACGAGAAGCGCGCCAGTCTGAGGACGACCGCCAGGAGGACCACCACGGCCGCCACGGCCGACACCCGCTGGTGGGCGTCGTCGGCGACCATGCCCCACACGACCACGAAGTACGCCGGGGCGAGCCCGAAGCTGATCAGGTCGGAGAGGTTGTCCAGCTCCGCGCCCATCGCCGAGCTGCGCAGCTTGCGCGCCACGAGCCCGTCGAAGAGGTCGAAGACCGACGCCAGCAGCATCAGTATCACCGCGGTGGCCGCGCTGTGGCGGGCCATGCCGCCGTCCTCGTTCCCCGTGAGGTGGGGAATGAGGACGCCGGTGGTGGTGAAGTACACCGCCATGAACCCGCAGATCGCGTTGCCCAGCGTGAGCGTGTCCGCTATTGACAGCCGCGTGGACAGCGGCATGGCCTCCGCGTCCTCGGCCTCGTCCGCCTCGGGCACCCAGGATGCCTCTTGATCAATCACGGTCAAGGCGTGTCACCCCCGCCGTGGTCTTCTGGCCGACCTCCACCGCGACCTCGACGCCCTCCGGGAGGTAGATGTCGACGCGCGAACCGAAGCGGATCAGACCGATCCGCTCGCCCTGCTCCACCTTGGTGTCCGCGGGGAGGTAGGGCACGATCCGGCGGGCGACGGCGCCGGCGATCTGCACCATCTCGATGTCACCGAGCTCGGTGTCGAAGTGCCAGACGACGCGCTCGTTGTTCTCGCTCTCCTTGTTGAACGCCGGAACGAAGCCGCCGGGGATGTGCTCGACCGACGTCACGGTGCCGGCCAGCGGGGCCCGGTTGACGTGGACGTTGAGCGGGCTCATGAAGATGGCGACGCGGGTGCGGCCGTCCTTCCACGGCATGATGCTCTGCACCACACCGTCGGCCGGGGAGATGACCCGGCCCTCGGCGATCTCGCGATCGGGGTCGCGGAAGAACCACAGCATGCCCGCCGCGAGCGCGGTGGTGGGCACGGCCAGCGCGGCCCAGCGCCCGGAGCGCCGGGCGCGGGTGAGGCTGACCGCCGCCGTGGCGACGGTCGGAAGAAGCCACGGCGATGCTCCGCGCGCGAGGCGTACGCCGGCGAGGCTGTCGCGGTGTGCAGAGGAAGAGCTGTGGGGCATGGGTGACCTTCGTAGCGGAGGGTGCCGCGAAACGATTGGGGGACGGCGGCTTTCCGGGGATGCTATCGGTTGCGACCGGCAACTGGCTAAGCGCCGGGGCCAGTCCGTGGCCGAACTCCGATGACTGGGTGTGATCTTCTTCTCGGTCAAATCACCCCAATCGGAATATTTATCCCTGGATCCGGTACTCCTCGAGTAGCCGGCGGCCGATGATCATTTTCTGGATCTCTGCCGTCCCTTCACCGATGAGCAGCATGGGGGCCTCTCGGTAGAGGCGCTCGATCTCGTACTCCTTGGAGAACCCGTATCCGCCATGGATGCGGAACGCGTCCTCCACGACCTCCTTGCAGTACTCGGAGGCCAGGTACTTGGCCATTCCGGCCTCGAGATCGTTGCGACGGCCCGAGTCCTTCTTCCGGGCCGCATTCACCATCATCGCATGCGCCGCTTCGACCTTTGTCCCCATTTCGGCAAGTTTGAACTGGATGGCCTGGTGTTGCGCGATGGGTTTTCCGAAGGTGTGCCGCTGCTGCGCGTAGGCCGCACCCAGCTCGAACGCACGCTGGGCGACGCCGCAGCCACGTGCCGCGACATTGACCCGGCCCACCTCGACGCCGTCCATCATCTGGTAGAAGCCCCGGCCCGTGACCCCGCCGAGCACCCGGTCCGCCGGAACCCGCAGGCCGTCCATGATCAGCTCGGTGGTGTCGACGCCCTTGTAGCCCATTTTGTCGATCTTTCCGGGGATGGTCAGCCCCGGCTTGACCTCGCCGAACCTCGGCTCCTTCTCGATCAGGAAGGTGGTCATCGACTTGTGCGGGGCGGTCCCCTCGGGGTGGCCCTCGTCCGTCCGGCAGAGCACCGCCACCAAGGTCGACGTGCCGCCGTTGGTCAGCCACATCTTCTGGCCGTTCAGTACGTACGCGTCGCCGTCGCGCACGCCCTTCGATGTGATGGCCGACACATCCGAGCCCAGGCCCGGCTCCGACATCGAGAAGGCGCCCCTGATGTCGCCCGCCGCCATCTTTGGCAGGAAATAGTCCTTCTGTTCCTGGGTGCCGTGCTGCTTGATCATGTAGGCCACGATGAAGTGGGTGTTGATGATCCCCGACACGCTCATCCAGCCCCGGGCGATCTCCTCGACGCACAGCGCGTATGTGAGAAGAGACTCACCCAGGCCGCCGTACTCCTCCGGGATCATCAGCCCGAAGACCCCGAGTTCCTTCAGGCCCTCGACTATCCGGGTGGGGTACTCGTCGCGGTGCTCCAGCTCGGTGGCCACCGGAATGATTTCTTTGTCGACGAAGTCACGGACCGTCGAGAGGATTTCCTGCTGGACGTCCGTCAGCCCGTCGGTCTGCGCCAGGCGGCCCATCTCACTTCTCCCGGATGATCGGCTCGGGACGGCCGGGCTGCTCCCCGCCGCGCTCCTTGATGTACGTGGCGGTGGGCACCATCACCTTGCGCCGGAAGACGCAGACCACGGTGCCGTCCTGCTTGTAGCCGATGGTCTCGACGTGGACGATGCCGCGGTCGCTCTTCGACTTCGACGGCGTCTTGCCGAGCACCTTCGTCTCGCCGTAGATCGTGTCGCCGTGGAAGGTGGGCGCGACGTGCTTGAGCGACTCCACCTCCAAGTTGGCGATGGCCTTGCCCGAGACGTCCGGGACGGACATGCCCAGCAGGAGGGAGTAGACGTAGTTGCCGACTACGACATTCTTCCCGAAATCGGTCGTCTGCTCGGCGTAGTTGCTGTCCATGTGCAACGGGTGGTGGTTCATGGTCAGCAGACAGAACAAATGGTCGTCGTACTCGGTGACGGTCTTTCCGGGCCAGTGCTTGTAGACGTCGCCGACGGTGAACTCTTCGTAAGTCCGGCCGAACTGCATCGTGCTCAGGCCTCCGGGATCTCGAACTTCGACGTGCGCGTCATGCCCGCCGCACGGCCCTTGCCCGCGATCACCAGCGCCATCTTGCGGCTGGCCTCGTCGATCATCTCGTCGCCGAGCATCGCCGAGCCCTTCTTGCCGCCGGCCTCGGAGGTGCACCAGTCGTAGGCGTCCAGGATCAGCTCGGCGTGGTCGTAGTCCTCCTGCGTGGGCGAGAAGACCTCGTTGGCCGCCTCCACCTGGCCGGGGTGCAGCACCCACTTGCCGTCGAAGCCGAGCGCGGCCGCGCGCCGGGCGACCTCCTTGTAGCCGTCGACGTTCTTGATCTGCAGGTACGGGCCGTCGATGGCCTGCAGGTCGTGGGCGCGGGCCGCCATCAGGATCCGCATCAGGATGTAGTGGTAGGCGTCCGCCGGGTAGCCGGGCGGCTGCTCGCCGACGACCAGGGACTTCATGTTGATCGAGGCCATGAAGTCGGCCGGCCCGAAGACGATCGTCTCCATGCGCGGCGACGCGGCGGCGATGGCGTCCACGTTCACCAGGCCCTTGGCGTTCTCGATCTGCGCCTCGATGCCGATGCGGCCGACCTCGAAGCCCATCGTCTTCTCGATCTGCGTCAGCAGCAGGTCCAGGGCGACGACCTGCTGGGCGTCCTGCACCTTCGGCAGCATGATGCAGTCGAGGTTCGGGCCCGCGCCCTCGACGACCGTGACGACGTCCCGGTACGTCCAGTGGGTCGTCCAGTCGTTGACGCGCACGACCCGGGTCTTGCCCGTCCAGTCGCCGTTGTTCAGCGCGTCGACGATCGAGTGGCGGGCGCCCTCCTTGGCCAGCGGGGCGCAGGCGTCCTCCAGGTCGAGGAAGACCTGGTCGGCGGGGAGGCCCTGGGCCTTCTCCAGGAAGCGCGGGTTGCTGCCGGGGACCGCGAGGCACGAGCGGCGCGGGCGCAGCCGGTTCACCGCATCCGAAGGGGCAGCCGCGAAGTGGCTTCCACCCGGGGTGGTGGCGGGAGACGGGTGGGCAGTCATGCGGGGACCTCCAACGGGTCGAGGTGGTTCGCTTTCCGGATCTCGTCGACGATACGGCCGATGATCTCCGTGATGCCGAAGTCCTTGGGGGTGAAGACCGCGGCGACGCCGGCCGCCCGCAGGGCGGTGGCGTCCGCGGACGGGATGATGCCACCGACGATGACGGGGACCTCCTCGGCCCCCGTGGCGCGCATCCGCGCCAGCACGTCGGGCACGAGCGCGGCGTGCGATCCGGAGAGGATCGACAGGCCGACGCAGTGCACGTCCTCGGCGACGGCCGCCGAGACGATCTGCTCCGGGGTCAGCCGGATGCCCTGGTAGACCACCTCGAAGCCGGCGTCGCGCGCGCGGACGGCGATCTGCTCGGCGCCGTTGGAGTGGCCGTCCAGGCCGGGCTTGCCGACGAGCAGGCGCAGTTTGCCGCTGCCCAGCTCGTCGGCGGTGCGGGCCACCTTGGCGCGGACGGCGGCCAGCGGGGTGCCGGCCTCCGCCGTGACCGCCACGGGGGCGCTGCTCACGCCCGTGGGGGCCCGGAACTCGCCGAAGACGTCGCGCAGGGCCCAGGACCACTCGCCGGTCGTCACGCCCGCGCGGACGCACTCCAGGGTGGCCGCCATGAGGTTGTCCGTGCCCGCCGCCGCCTTCTTCAGCGCGGACAGCGACTCCTGCGCGCGGGCCTCGTCGCGGTCGTCGCGCCAGGCGTGCAGGGAGGCGACGACGCGGGCCTCGTTGGCCGGGTCCACCGTCATGATCGCGGTGTCGAGGTCGGCGGTGAGCGGGTTGGGCTCGGTCGACTCGTAGCAGTTGACGCCGACGATCTTCTCCTCGCCGGCCTCGATCCGGGCGCGGCGCTCGGCGTGCGAGGAGACCAGCTGCGACTTCAGGTAGCCGGACTCGACGGCCGCCATCGCGCCGCCCATCTCCTGGATCCGCTCGATCTCCGCCAGGCACTCGTCGACCAGGCCGGAGACCTTGGCCTCGATCACGTGCGAGCCGGCGAAGATGTCGTCGTACTCCAGCAGGTCGCTCTCGTGCGCGAGGACCTGCTGGATCCGCAGGCTCCACTGCTGGTCCCAGGGGCGCGGCAGGCCGAGCGCCTCGTTCCAGGCCGGCAGCTGCACGGCGCGGGCGCGGGCGTCCTTGGAGAGGGTCACGGCCAGCATCTCCAGGACGATGCGCTGGACGTTGTTCTCCGGCTGTGCCTCGGTCAGGCCGAGGGAGTTGACCTGGACGCCGTAGCGGAAGCGGCGCTGCTTGGGGTTCTCGATGCCGTACCGCTCGCGGGTGATCCGGTCCCAGATGCGCGAGAACGCCCGCATCTTGCACATCTCTTCCACGAACCGGACGCCCGCGTTGACGAAGAACGAGATGCGCGCGACGACGTCGCCCTTGCGGTCCTCGGGGACCTGACCGGAGGCGAACACCGCGTCGAGCACGGCGATCGCGGTGGACATCGCGTACGAGATCTCCTGGACCGGAGTGGCCCCCGCCTCCTGCAGGTGGTAGCTGCAGATGTTGATCGGGTTCCACTTCGGGATGTTGTTGACCGTGTACGTGATCATGTCGGTGGTCAGCCGCAGCGACGGCCCCGGCGGGAAGACGTGCGTCCCGCGCGAGAGGTACTCCTTGACGATGTCGTTCTGCGTCGTCCCCTGGAGCTTGGTGATGTCGGCGCCCTGCTCCTCCGCGACCACCTGGTACATCGCCAGCAGCCACATGGCGGTGGCGTTGATGGTCATGGAGGTGTTCATCTGCTCCAGGGGGATCTCCCGGAACAGCCGCCGCATGTCACCGAGGTGCGCGACCGGCACGCCGACCCGGCCGACCTCGCCGCGGGCGAGGATGTGGTCGGAGTCGTAGCCGGTCTGCGTCGGCAGGTCGAAGGCGACCGAGAGACCGGTCTGGCCCTTGGCGAGGTTGCGCCGGTAGAGCTCGTTGGACGCCTCGGCGGTCGAGTGCCCGGCGTAGGTCCGCATGAGCCAGGGCCGGTCTTTATGACGTTCCGTCATCGCAGTCGGCTCACACGTTCCGGAAGCGGTTGATGGCGTCGATGTGCTTCGCCCGCATCTCCTCGTCGCGGACTCCCATGCCCTCCTCGGGAGCCAGCGCGAGCACGCCGACCTTGCCCTGGTGGAGGTTGCGGTGCACGTCGTACGCGGCCTGCCCGGTGTCCTCCAGGCGGTACGTCTTCGACAGCGTGGGGTGGATCTTGCCCTTGGCGATGAGGCGGTTGGCCTCCCACGCCTCGCGGTAGTTGGCGAAGTGCGAGCCGACGATCCGCTTCAGCGACATCCACAGGTAGCGGTTGTCGTACTCGTGGTTGAAGCCGGAGGTGGAGGCGCAGGTGACGATCGTGCCGCCCTTGCGCGTGACGTAGACCGAGGCGCCGAAGGTCTCGCGGCCGGGGTGCTCGAAGACGATGTCGACGTCCTCGCCGCCGGTCAGCTCGCGGATGCGCTTGCCGAAGCGCTTCCACTCGCGCGGGTCCTGCTCGTGCTCGTCCTTCCAGAACTTGTAGCCCTCGGCCGAGCGGTCGATGATCGCCTCGGCGCCCATGGCGCGGCAGATATCCGCCTTCTTGTCGCTGGACACCACGCAGATGGGGTTGGCGCCGCCCGCGAGCGCGAACTGGGTGGCGTACGAGCCGAGTCCGCCGCTCGCGCCCCAGATCAGGACGTTGTCGCCCTGCTTCATGCCGGCGCCGTTGCGGGAGACCAGCTGGCGGTAGGCGGTGGAGTTGACCAGGCCCGGGGCCGCCGCCTCCTCCCAGCTGAGGTGGCGCGGCTTGGGCATCAGCTGGTTGGACTTCACCAGCGCGATCTCGGCGAGGCCGCCGAAGTTGGTCTCGAAGCCCCAGATGCGCTGCTCGGGGTCGAGCATCGTGTCGTCGTGGCCGTCGGCGGACTCCAGCTCCACCGACAGGCAGTGGGCGACGACCTCGTCGCCGGGCTTCCAGGCGTTGACGCCGGGGCCGGTGCGCAGGACGACGCCCGCGAGGTCGGAGCCGATGACGTGGTACGGCAGATCGTGCCGCTTGGCCAGCGGGGAGAGCTTGCCGTAGCGCTCCAGGAAGCCGAAGGTGGACAGCGGCTCGAAGATCGAGGTCCAGACGGAGTTGTAGTTCACCGAGCTGGCCATGACGGCCACGAGCGCCTCGCCGGGCCCGAGTTCGGGCACCGGCACCTCCTCGACGTGCAGCGACTTGCGCGGGTCCTTCTCGCGGGTGGTCAGCCCCTCGAACATGCCGGCCTCGTCCTTGTGCACGGTCACCGCGCGGTAGGACTCGGGGACGGTCAGGGCTGCGAAGTCCTCGGACGTGGTGTCCTGCGCGAGGATCGCGTCGAGTATCTGGTTCACGGTATTGCCTCCGGCGAAGCACGTCGGGAAACGGCTTGAGGGAACGTCGGGGGTGGTGCAGAGGGGTGGAGCAGAGGCGGTGCCGTCGGTTCGGCGGTGGTGCGGGGCGGTGCCTGGTGCGGGTGATGCGGCGCCGGTGGGCGCGCTGGGAATGCCTGTGACGCAGGCGTCCGGGCGCACAACGTTCTTGTGGGGACAGCCGGCGCACGACGAGTGGTGTCTGCGCGCCGGCCGCCCGGACACGCACAACGTAATGGCACGGCGTGCCACACGACAAGACACTCGGTGCCAACAATTTCTCTCAGATGTCATCTGGAAGGCACGTATGAGCAACGAAGGCCGCCCCGAGGGGCGGCCTTCGTTGATAAATGAGCGGTTATGTCTACTTCTTCTTGAGCGCCTTCTCGATCGCCCGCATGACCTCGTCCAGCGGCGCGTCCGTCCGGGCCACCGTCACCAGCACCTCGCCCTCCGCCCGCGCCGAGGCGGCCGGGCCGTCCTCCGCCCGGGCGCGCCCGGCCCCGATGCCCGTGCCGAAGGTCTCCCGCACGATCGCGAAGGCGTGGTCGAGCTGGGCCTCCACGTCGCCCCGGCCGCCGCCGCGCAGCCAGCGGCGCAGCACGTGGTTGTGCGCGGTGACGACGGCCGAGGCGGCGACCTCGGCGAGCAGCGGGTCGTCGTCGCCCACGTGGTGGGCGCCCTCGTCGAAGTGGCCGAGGAGGTAGCGGGTGAAGAGCCGCTCGTAACGGGCCACGGAGGCGATCTCGCGCTCGCGCAGGGCCGGCACCTCGCGGGTCAGGTGGTAGCGCTCCACGGAGACGGCGGGGGAGGCCGCGTACATCCGCATGACCTCCTTGATGCCCCGGCAGACGGTGTCCAGGGGGTTCTCGTGCGGCGGGGCCGCGTCCAGCACCCCCGCGGCCCGGACCAGGGTGTCGTCGTGGTCGGGGAAGATGGCCTCTTCCTTGGAGCGGAAGTGGCGGAAGAACGTGCGGCGGGCGACGCCGGCCGCGGCGGCGATCTCGTCGACGGTCGTCGCCTGGTAGCCCTTCGTCGCGAACAACTCCATCGCGGCCGCGGCGAGTTTGCGGCGCATGGTGAGCCGCTGGGCGGCGGCGCGGCGGCTGCCGGCGCTCTCGGTGTCGGGGTGCGGGTCTCTGGTCTCGCGGGGTACTTCTCCGGCCGTGCGCGGGGTGCGGACGGCCTTGGCGGGCTGGGGCATGTGGGGAACGTAACACGCGTCCGTACGGGCGTGCCGGGGCGGACCGTCCGCCGGTTCGAGCAGTCCGCCCCAGCCCACGTCACGCTCGCGCGCGGTCCCGTCAGGCCTTCGCATACTCGCGGAAGCCGCGGCCCGTCTTGCGGCCCAGGCAGCCCGCCGCCACCAGGTGCTCCAGCAGGGGCGCCGGAGCGAGCCCCGGGTCGCGGAACTCGCGGTGCAGGACCCTCTCGATGGCCAGGGAGACGTCCAGACCCACGACGTCCAGCAGCTCGAAGGGGCCCATCGGATAGCCGCCGCCGAGCTTCATGGCCGCGTCGATGTCGTCCGGGCTCGCGTAGTGCTCCTGCACCATCTTCACGGCGTTGTTCAGGTACGGGAACAGCAGGGCGTTGACGATGAACCCGGCCCGGTCGCCGCAGTCCACGGCGTGCTTGCGCACCGTCGCGCAGACCGCGCGGACCGTCGCGTGCACGTCCTCCGCGGTCAGGACCGTGCGGACCACCTCGACCAGCTTCATCGCCGGCGCCGGGTTGAAGAAGTGCATCCCGATGACGTCCTGCGGGCGCGAGGTGGCGCGGGCGCAGGCGACGACCGGCAGCGAGGAGGTGGTCGTGGCCAGCACCGCGCCCGGCTTGCAGATCTTGTCCAGCGTGGCGAACAGCTGCTGCTTGACCGCCAGGTCCTCCGCCACCGCCTCGATCGCCAGGTCGACGTCGGCGAGGGCGTCCAGCGACCCGGCCGGCTCGACGGCCGCCAGCGCCGCCTCCCGCTCCGCCGCCGTGATCCGGCCCTTCTCCACCGAGCGCGCGAGCGACTTCGCCACCCGCGCCCGGGCGGCCTCGGCCTTCTCCTGCGAGCGCGCCGCGAGCACGACGCGGTAGCCGGCCTTGGCGAAGACCTCGGCGATGCCGCTTGCCATCGTGCCCGACCCGGCCACGCCGACCGCCCGCACCTCGCGCGCCGCCGCGGTCCCGCCGCCGCCCGCGCCCGGCGTCTGCGCGTCGGGCACCACCACGGCCGAGTCCGGCCCGTCGTAGGTGTAGAAGCCGCGGCCCGCCTTGCGGCCGGTCAGGCCCGCCTCCGCCAGCTGGCCGAGGACGGGCGCCGGAGCGTGCAGCCGGTCGTGGGAGGCGGCGTACATGGCCTCCAGGACCGTGCGCGCGGTGTCGATCCCGATCAGGTCGAGCAGGGCGAGCGGGCCCATCGGCAACCCGCAGCCCAGCCGCATCGCGGCGTCGATGTCCTCGCGGGTGGCGTAGCGCGCCTCGTACATCGCGGCGGCCTGGTTGAGGTAGCCGAACAGCAGCCCGTCGGCGACGAAGCCGGGCCGGTCGCCGACCGCGACGGGCTCCTTGCCCAGCTCCCGCGCCAGCTCGGTGACGGCCGCGACCGCGGCGGGCGCCGTGAGCACCGAGGAGACGACCTCGACCAGCTTCATCGCCGGCGCCGGGTTGAAGAAGTGCATGCCGAGGACCCGCTCGGGCCGGGCCGAGTCGGCGGCCAGCCGGGTCACGGACAGGGCGTTGGTGCCCGTCGCCAGGATCGCCTCCGGGCGCACGATCGCGTCCAGGGCGGTGAACACCTCGTGCTTGACGGCGTAGTCCTCGGGCACGACCTCGATCACCAGGTCCGCGCCGGCCGCGGCCTTCAGATCCGTGGCCGTGCGGAAGCGGGCGAGCGCCGCCCGCCGCTCGTCCTCCGTGATGCGCTCGCGGCGCACCGCGCGGGCGGTGGCGTGCTCCAGGGCCCGGACGGCGTGCGCCGCCGCGGTCTCGGAGACGTCGATGCCGGTGACCTCGCGGCCGGCCCGGACGAGGACTTCGGCGATGCCGGTGCCCATGGTGCCGAGGCCGACGACGGCCACGGTCCGCAGGGGGGAGGGGGAGGAGAGGGACGGCTCAGGGGTGGACGTACGGTCCATCGCGAGACTCCAGAAGGTGTTCCCCGGGCGCGGGGATGCATCGGTCGGTTGCCGGTGCAGGCGGGCGGCCCGGCGGGCCGCGGCGGCTGCGGGAATTTCCGGGTGCGGGATTTCCGGGTACGGGTAAGGGGCGACCACGGAAGGGGAGTTGTACGACCGGCAGGCCCTGTCCCGGGGCCGTGCCGTACTCGACGGGCCGAACCGACGAACCGACGTCGAAAGCAGCGGGCGGCTGCGTCACCAGGCCGCCCGAGCGGGGGTGCCGCTCTTGCCGGGAGATTAACTCACGGGTAACCAAGAGCGCCAGGGGCGGGGCCGGCGACTTACGATGTGGCGCAGGCCACTCGGGGAGGAGAAGCGGGCAGTGACAGGAGCCGAGAGGGCAGAAGAGGAATTCCGTGCGCTGGTGAAACGGGTGCGGGCCGAACTGGGCACGTCGGCCGAGTTCTCGGAGTTCGAGCGGCTCCTCGCGCTCGTCCGCTCCCGCGACGGCGGGCCGCCCGCCCGGCGCGCGCGGCGCGACGAGCTCGCCGAGATCCTGCTCGCCCCCGAACAGCCGCTGTGGGCCCGCGAGATCGCCGCCTTCGTCCTGGGGGCGGAGGGCGACCGGCGGGCCTTCGAGACCCTGATCCTGCTCCTCAATTACCGCGAGCCGGTGCGCTGCGCCACCGCCGCCTTCGTCCTGGCCCGCCTCGGCGACCCCCGCACCGCCCGCGCGGCCGCGGCCCTCGCCACCAACCCGCTGCGCACCGCCTACGCCCTGCACCCCGTCCGCCTGCTGACCGAACTGCGCGCCCCCGAGTCCGTCCCGGCCCTGCTGTCCACGCTCGAACGGCTGCTGGCGGCCCGCGACCACTGCTGGCCCATAGCCCGCGCCTGCGTGGAGGGCCTGGGCGCCCTGGGGGACCGGCGCGCGGAGGACGCCCTGGTCGCGGCCCGCGGACACGAAAGGCTACGAGCCGCGGCGCAGGAGGCGCTGGAGCGGCTCATGTGACCGGTGGGATGAGGCCGGCGCGCCACGGCCGCCCACCGGACCGGTGGGCTTCAGGCTTCACAGCAGGGTCAGCTGGGTCGCCTGTGCGGTGCCCGTGGCCGGATCCGGGTGCGGTGCCGGCGGGGCGGGGATGCGGCGGTGCTCTCCGGGGGCCGTGGGGCCTATGCCGAACTCGGTGGCGTATTCGTGGACTTGCCGGGTGATGCGCCGCTGGTACCACTTCGGGGCGTAGGCGCCGTCCGCGTACATCGTCTCGTAGCGCCGCACCAGGTGCGGGTGGTGGCGGGCCAGCCAGGCCGTGAACCACTCGCGGGCGCCGGGGCGCAGGTGCAGCACGAGCGGGGTGACCGAGGTGGCACCGGAGGCGGCGACCGCGCGCACCGTCGCCCGCAGCTGCTCGGGGGAGTCGCCGAGGAAGGGGATGACCGGCGCCATCAGCACCCCGCA
Organism: Streptomyces sp. URMC 124; assembly: GCF_051386455.1. Taxonomy (NCBI): domain Bacteria; kingdom Bacillati; phylum Actinomycetota; class Actinomycetes; order Kitasatosporales; family Streptomycetaceae; genus Streptomyces; species Streptomyces sp. URMC 124. The sequence continues at coordinate 19,677 of NZ_JBPQTS010000070.1, read as the reverse complement.
GGCGATGCCGTGCCCGGTGAGCGTCCGGACGGCGTCGAGCCTGCGCTCGGGGGAGGGCGTGCCGGGCTCGACCGTGCGCCACAGCTCGCGGTCGAGGAAGCCGACGGAGACCGACACCCCGACGTCGGTGACCGCGGCGGCCTCGCGCAGCAGCTCCAGGTCGCGCAGGATCAGCGTCCCCTTGGTGAGGATCGAGAAGGGGTTCGCGCGCTCGCGCAGGGCGGAGATGATGCCGGGCATCAGGCGGTAGCGGCCCTCGGCCCGCTGGTAGCAGTCGACGTTGGTGCCCATGGCGATGTGCTCGCCGCGCCAGCGCGGGGCGGCCAGCTCGCGGCGGAGCGCCTCGGGGGCGTTGACCTTGACGACGATCTGGGTGTCGAAGCCGAGGCCGGTGTCCAGGTCCAGGTAGCCGTGGGTCTTGCGGGCGAAGCAGTACACGCACTCGCAGAGGTTGGAGTCACAACGGGTGACGCTGACCGGTGTCCTTACCGATCGTCGCAGGTAAGGGGCATGATCCTATGGACTCCATGAGGGTCTTCACATATCGCCGCATCTCCCGGGTGACGGAGCGCACCACCAGCATCGAGCGGCAAGGTGAGCACTGCGCCGCTGAGTGCGACCGGCGCGGGTGGAAGATCGTGGACGACTTCGCCGACGAGGGGGTAAGCGGCGCGACGGACCCGGAAGACCGTCCGGCCATGTCCAAGATGCTGGCCAGGCTGGACGAGGTGGACGCCATCGTCTTCTACAAACTGGACCGTCTGTCCCGGTCCACTCTGGCGTTCGCTGAGCTTATGGAGCGGTGCAAGGTGGCCGGGGTCGCCCTGGTGAGCTGCACTGAACCGCTCGACCTTTCCTCTCCGATGGGCGTTGCCATGGCGGAGATCATCGCTGTGTTCGCAAAGCTGGAGCGCGCCATGATCCGTGAGCGTTCGATGGACGCGCGCCGCAAGGGGCTGGAGTCCAACAAGTTCGTCGGGGGCCGCTTCCCGTACGGGCTCACGCCCGCGCCTCACCCGTCCGGCAAGGGGCGGGTTCTGGTGCGCGATGCGGAAGCGGTCGAAACCATACGGCGCATGGCTGCGCGGGTGGTCGCAGGGCACTCTGCATCGGCAATCGCGCGGGAACTGAATGAGGACAAGGTGCCCACGTCGCGGCAGCAAGGGGCCACGGCGAAGCGTGCGGGCGGCCATGAGGTGCGGGACACCTATTGGCGCGGCAACGCGGTGCGGGCGATCCTCCGCAATCAGGTGCAGTTGGGCTACCGGATGGGCAAGAACGACCGACCGGAGACCGGACCGGACGGGTTGCCGCTTGTCGTCTGGGAACCGGTGCTCACGTGGGAGGAGTGGGAAACGGTGCAAGCGGCCCTCGACACCATGGAGGTCACCCGCACGCAGCGCCATGACGCGTACTGGTTGCAGGGAGTCACGCGATGCGGCGTTTGCGAGGCGCGCCTGACTCAGACCGTTGCGCACGGGCACAAGGGGCTCAAGTGCTCGCGGCCCAACGAGCAGCGCCACAAGCCCGCGCCGTTCATCCGGGTTGACGACCTTGACACGTGGGTGAACGAGCACATGACGACCGTCTACGGCCGTATGCGGGTGATCGAGAACGTATGGCACCCCGGTAGTGACAACCGCCAGGAACGGTCGGCAGTCGCGTCTGCGATCAAGGCCATGCGCGCGGATCGGGAGGCAGGGCTCTACCGGGGCTCTGAGGACGAGGAAGAGTACCGGGACCGGATGTCGGCACTGCTTGCACGCCGTGACGTGCTGGAGACGATCCCGGAGACCGAACCGCATTGGGAGACCCGCGACACGGGCCGTACGTTCGGGGACGTGTGGGAGTCATCGACACTCAGCGCACGGGCCGCACTGCTGGCTAACGCGGGGCTCGTGGTCCGGGTGGAACCTGCGGGCGGTAAGCGTCTGCCTGTGGGGGAACGCGCTCGTATCGAACCCGAGGATCCTGCAGCAGCCGCACTTGAGGCGATCGCGAGGGAAGAGGGCTTGTAAGCCCATCTGAGCGCTGTTCACGGCCCGTTGCTGGGGATTCCTCGGCGACGGGCCGTTCGCCTTTCCGGGGGCCGCACACGCCTCACAGAGGCGCTGGCTGGTGGCTGCCGCTCTGCGATGACGTCGCCGCGGAGGAGCGATCCGAGGCTGCGCCCCCGCCCGGCCAGTTGCCGTTGCGGCGGCCACGTAGCAGCCCTCTACGGCTCTGACGCTCGCCCCGGGTGGGCTTCTGCTGGCCGGGGCTTTCGCGCTCGCACGTAGGCGTACACGACCCTCGGCACTCTTCCCAGCTCCCGGGACGGGCAGGGACTGCCCTGCAGCGGGCCGAGGGAGACGGAGTGACGGTTTACACCACTTTTTTAGAAACACATAAAAAACCTAACAAGAAGAGAGAACGGGACCTCAAGTGGCACCGCACCACCGGTCGTCTGCTTCGGGCAAGGCTTGCTCTCCACTACAGCCCGGAAGAAAGGCCAGTCCCCCATGTGGGAGGCAAGGGTTGCTCTCCACTAAGACCGGAGTCAGGTTGGCTGAGCCCGCTTCGCGGCGGCATCGGCAAGGCTTGCTCTCCACTACTTCCGAGAGCGGGATTACCGTGCACCCACCCCGAGGGATTGACCTCGCCTGCAGATGGGCTTACAGAGCTTCCCTACCTTTCCACGGGCCCCGAGCGCAGGCCAAGGCCACTCAACAGCGGGCTGGTGTTGGAGTGGTGGTTACCACCACTTTTTTAGAACACATAGAAAAATAGAGAAGAAGAGAGATCGCTACCTCAAACGGCACTGAACCACCAGGGAGCAACCCCCGGCAGGAATCTGTCCGTCTCTACAGAGCCTGGAAGTGGAGCGCGACGAGACCGCTTCGGGCGCTGCAGCCACGGTGACCGGTTCGGGAATTTGTCGGTCCCTACTAATCACATAAAGGCAGGCATAGTCGACTCGCCGACGGCTCTGCCGTGGGATAGGTCTGCCCTCCACGTACCAGTAGGAGGCAGGTGCCCAACAGCAGAGCGAAACCTGACGAAGACGACCAGCTTCATGAAGCTCCTCATCTTCGCCAGGTTTCAACTCGACATGACCATGCACACGAAGAGGAGGCGCCATGTGCTGTATCGACTGCACCGAGCCCGGAACGCATCGAGGACGCTGCGAGACGCACTACCAGGTGCACGACGGCCGTTTGCGGGTTACTGCCTGCGGCGCCACCGCTCCAGCCACAGCTCCTTCCGGTCTCGGGAGTTCTGGGGCCACAGGGTGCGCGCGAGGGCTGTGACCCCCGCAACGATGATGACAAGTGCGACTACGAACAGCACGGCGCCCCAAGGGGCATTTTCCGGCAGGTTGAACACGGCTGATGAGCCTTCCGACCATGAACAGTCGGCGGGTCACTCAGGCAGCTAGTACGGCGCTCCCCAGCGCACTGCGACGGCGCCCGCCCTGATAGGTGGTCACGGGGAAGGCGGGGTTCGGCCCTCTGGGCGCGATCTGTGGTGATGCATCGATTGGTTCAGGTTTCCAGTCGGATGCCTCTTCAACATTAGTTCGGCTGACCGAGCGGGACAACAGGAGCAGGAGAAACCGTGCAAGGAAGCACAATAGACTTCGCATCAGGTCTGCTAGCGCTTCAAGGAACCTTCGAGCGGCAGTGCGTCTTTCGGCTGGGGTGATTGCATTACGCAGGTCTTCCCCAGCGGCGCGGAGGGTGTGGCCATTAGTGCTGGCCCCTGACAGCTCTTCCCAAAAACGGAGAAAGGCCGCTGTTTTGCCGCTGCCGACTCCGTACCTGTGACACTCATCCTGCAGGAGGAGATCGGGGGAGATCTGATCAGTGCGGCCTACCAGGTACATCCGTGGTGCTTGCCGCCCTCGGACGTCGTCCATCAACCGTCGAACAGCTGCCAGGGCCGCCGTTGACTTGCCTGAACCAGCCGCCATCTCTACGACCAGCAGGTCGGCGGTCTCGTGCTTCATCGCACCCCCTTCAGAGCTGACACAGAGAGTCTACCGGGGCCGCGGGCAGCACCCTTACAGAAAGTAGCGCCTGCGCCGCCTTACTCCGCCCCTTGTTCGGAGGTACCCCACGCCTCGAAGACCCCGCCCCCCGTGCAGTACCCCCGGGTGCCCCGAGCTGACCCGGGCCGGCGGACGCTGCGAGCGGCACCAGCGTGAGGCCGAGCGAGACCGTGCCTCGCGGGGTGCTGTCTATGACACACGTTGGCAGCGTCGCCGGCGAGCCTTCCTGTACACCCACCCCTGGTGCGTGCTGTGCGGACGAGCGGCACAGGTTGCTGATCATTTCCCGCTGAGCCGACGCGAGTTGATCGCTCGGGGCGAAGCGGATCCTGATACGGCGAAGCACCTTCGTCCGCTGTGCGTCGACTGCCACAACCGGGAGACGGCGAAGCGTCAGCCGGGCGGTTGGACTGCTGAGGCGCGATCGAGGCGTGAGGCGTCCGAACGTCCGCCGTTCTGGCCAGGGGACGGCCCCCACCCCTTCCCGCAGGAGAGCGGCAGGGAGGTAAAAGACTCGCGCCGGAGCTGAAGCAGAATTCGGGAGCCTTCAAAGCCTTCACACAGGCTCATTTTCGCGACAGGAGAATGCATGGCAGACAGATATAGACCCAAACCCGCAATTCAGCGGGCACGCGAAGGAAACCCATCGAAGACCCCTATCAGAGAAGGGGTGATCGTGCCACGCGCGATTCTCGCCGAGCCGGATTGGTCTGAGGTTTTCAAGACTTCACCGGATCCCGCCGTTGAATCGGCGAACACTCGGTGCCGTGAGGTTTCGTCAATAGAGTGGCGGCGCGTTGTCCCTGTCCTAGAAGTGTCTGCCGGTATCGGCGACGTGGATCACGCCACGGTCAAGGATCTATGTGTGTGCGTCGCGCGCATCGACCAGGCCGAACGAGACCTCTCCGAGCGCGGGCTTATGGTCACCGCCGAGCGGGGCACCGTGAAGAACGGGGCCGCCACGATCGCAGGCCAGTACCGCACTCAACTTGCTCGCTATATCCGAGAGTTGGGGCTGTCGCCGAGCGCCCGCGCCAGTATCCACCCGCCGGACGACGGGGATGACGACTCGGGAATCTGGGACTGAACCGCAGGAACTGTTTCACATCGAACCAAGGAGAAACTCATGGCCCTTACTCTTGCCGAATCTGCGAAGCTTTCTTCTGACATGCTGCAGCGCGGCGTGATTGAAACGTTTGTACAGGAGTCCCCGATCCTGGACAGGCTGCCGCTGATACCGATCGCAGGGAACGCCTACAGGTACAACGAGGAGTCGACTCTTCCTGGGGTTTCCTTCCGGGCCGTGAACGAGGCCTACCCCGAGAGCACGGGAACACTGAACCAGCGGATCGAAACCCTTGCCATCCTTGGCGGCGACGCGGACGTGGACAAGTTCATCGTCCAGACTCGCGGCAATCTCAACGACCAGCGGGCCGTACAGGCCATGCTCAAGGTCAAGGCCGCATCGGTGCACTTCGCCGACCAGTTCTTCAACGGCGACGTCGAGGTCAACCCGAAGGGTTTTGACGGCCTGCGCAAGCGGCTGTTCGGCGGGCAGGTGCTGGATGCGAAGGGCGTTGGCCCGGTCGCCAACGGCCATGATTTCTTTGACACTCTGGACGCGCTGACCGCGCAGGTACGCGGCATCAGTGGCACCAACGGCGCGCTCTACATGAACGCCGCTCTCCGGGCGAAGGTCGAGTCCGGGTTTCGCCGGCTGGGCGGCGGCGAGCTCCTGCGAGAGGAGATCGCGGGCAAGCGCACCACTACGTGGAAGGGCGTGCCGCTCCTGGACGCCGGGCAGAAGCTGGACGGAACCGACGTCCTGCCGCTCACTGCGGGTACGGGCGGGAAGCAGACCGGCGACATTTACGCGGTCCGCTTCGGTTCCACGGAGGCTGACGCCGGGGTGTCCGGGCTGACCAACGGTGGAGTCCAGGCCACCGACCTCGGCGAGTCCCACGACAAGCCCGTCTACCGAACGCGCATCGACTTCTACTGCGGCCTCGCATTGTTCGGAGGCAAGGCCGCCGCCCGCCTGGTCAACGTCCTGGTCGGCTGACGAACCACAAAGCCCCCGCGCTCGTCGCCCTCACCAGGGTGGCGGGTGTGGGGGCTTTCGCTGGTTCCAGGCACCTTCGACCAGCGCGTACGGAGAGACGGGTGACTCTTCGCTGCCCGACCTCCCCGCGTCGGGCGTACCGTGGCGGCAAGGCATCAACCACGGCTCTAGGCAGGGAAGTATGTCGAAGGAACTCGGGGAGAACGTCAAGAAGCACCGGCGCACGGCGGGACTCACTCAGGAAGCCTTGGCCCTTGCCGCTGGAGTCGCGCCATCCACAGTCGCCAAACTGGAGCAGGGTGGAAACGTCCGCATCGAGACCCTGCATCTGCTCGCCCGCGCCTTGCATGTAAAGACGTCACAGTTGATGGCGTCCGACACTCCCGCTCCCGTCCGCGAAGAGGACCCGACAAAGGTCGGCCTCGTTGAACTGCGAAATGCCCTCACGCCCGCTATTGGCTTCGCAGCCCCAGTAGTGGACACTCCCGAGCAAGAGCCGGGCCTAGCGGCCCTCCTTGATTTGGTACGGCGGGGGTCTGCAGCCTATGACTCGGACAAATTTGGATCTGTAGCAACCACGTTGCCTCAGATCATCAGTGATTCCAATTCTGCCGTGTCCTACTATGATCATGGCAGTGAACACGAAAAGGCGCTTTCAGTGCGCGCTGAAGCCTACTTGCTGGGCGGCCGATACCTGACACAGGTTCGGCAATACGACCTTGCCTACCACGCCTTGTCCGGATCCATCCGTGACGCGCAAGAGGTAAACGATACGAACACGGCAGCATACGCAATCGTCATCATGTCGTGGCTGCTGCTACGGCAAGGCCGTTTCGATGACGCGGAAAACTTGGCCGTCGAAACGGCAGACCACATCGAGCCCCGCATTTCGAAAGCCGCCCCTGAACATCTTGCAGTCTGGGGCTGGTTGGCACTCCAGGCCGCAGCCGCAGCCGTGCGGAACAATCGAGAAGATCACGCAACAGATGCCCGACGTATCGCAGCCTCTGCCGCATCTGCACTCGGGACAAAGTCCGCTAATGCGCGACACCGGTACGGGCGGTTCGATCTCAAGGTCGCCGCAATGAAGGGGCTTGAAGACGAGCTGATCAAAGAAGGTGGTGACCCGTACCGCGTGATCGAGGAATCGGCAGGGCGTGCACCGCTGTCCGACAGGTCAATGAAGGCTCTCGGGGTCCCTGAAACCGATAAAGAATGGAACCGACACCGCCTGACAGTAGCAACCGCTTATTCGAAAATCGGAGACCACGAGAGCGCGATGGAGCGGTTGACGTCCATCGAGTATGTGAACGGTGAATGGCTTCGGCATCAGCGGACTGCCACGGATGTGATGGAACGCATTGCCCGGAAGCGCAAGCGGACTCTCACCGGTGAGATGCGTCGGATGATGTCGCTATTGGGGGTCACGGCCTAACTACCGTGTTCCGCAGTAGTTGGGCTCCTGCCGGGTGGGCTTCTGCTGCGCTGCGTGTGGGTCATCAACGCCGGGGCGGCAAGCTGCTACGAAACGCTCGTGACGCTGAACTCCCCTGAGTCCTACGGTCGTTCAGACCTACTCGACGGACTCAGGGAGTCGGCGTGGCCATCAACCCGCAGACCGGAGCTGAGCGCCCCATGCAGCGTGACGTGAGGCGTACTCACGCTGACAGGGCGCGACGGAGGACGCTTGCCGACGCGGCGGCTGGTGTGCACCCTTTCTCGCCGCTGCTGCCTGCCGTGTCGATCGGCTGTCAGTACCGGGAGCACTCGTGACACGGAAGGTGGGGGCGGCGCTGTGGACCGGCTATCGCGCCGGCGCCCTGGTCGTGGACAGAGGCACCGGACGCATGGGCGTGATGCAGCCGCGCACGGATGACAGCTACACGATCGCGCCGGTTGACGGGAGCGGAGGCCGGTGGACGGTTCGCAGTATGGACCGATTGCGTCTCGCGACCAACGACGAACGCAAGGCGCTCGGGCTCGGTCCGCGGAGCGTGGACTGATGCCAACTCCCGTGGGCGTAGCCCTGTCGCACTGCGGCGGGCAGTGGATGACGCCTCGCCCGCCCTCGCCGCCCCCGTGCCGTGACTGCGTCGCCCTGGATGCCGATCTTCGGGAGGCCGAAGAAGGTCGCGACGAAATGGGGGTGATCTTGGTGCGTGCCCGAATCGCACGGCATCGCAAGACCGCACACGGATCGGGGCGGACGCGTGATCGAGCACCTCACCGAGGCTGACGACGCACGCCCGACCCTGGTGGTCAGTCCGGATGGGTCTGCCGTTTCCGCGTCGCCAGTACCTGATTCCCTGGTACCGGTCGACGATCCGGCCGTGTACCGCACGCCGGAGTTCCGAGACGCGCTGAAGGTGGCGGTTGACGAGCGCATAGAGGAACTGCGGCAGGCGAACGCTGAAGCCGCCGCCCTTCTCGCCGCTACCGAACGCCTCGCAGGGCTCTGCACGCCGCGTCAGCGGCAGCGCCCCCTAGAACCGCCTGCCCTTCCACTGGCTGCCCCTCCCCCCCGCGAGGGCTCTTGCCCGGTGCAGGGGCGGGCTCCAAGCCCCCGTCCGGGCATCAGATGTGGCGTCCAGCGTCCGGACGGGGTTCCTGATGGAACTACGAAGAGGATGAGGCACCTATGGGTGGTTGGCAAAGCGGCCCGGGGCATCCTGCCGACCAGGAAGAGGGCGACGGCATCGAGCACGACATCAACGAGGGGCAGGGGAACAACGAGGACCCCACCAAGTGGAAGACCGCTCGTGATGACTGACGCTTCCTAGCCTGCCTGCCCCTCACCTCCGAGAGGGCCCCTCCCTGGTGCAGGCGCAGGCTCCAGACCCCCGCCCGGTCGCCCCAGTGATGGGCGTACGAAGGTCAGCAGCCCGGCGGGTTCCCGCAACACCCGACGAATGGAGTCCCATCATGGGTGGCAAGGATGAAGTCAACGGGTACGACGTCTTCGAAGAGGAGATCGTCACCGCGTCGGAGCCGGAGCCGGACACGCAGGAAGGCGACGATGACTGATGAGTGACACCCCATTCCCGGACGAGCCACTGAGCAACCGGGCCCGGATCGGCATGCTGATCAAGCGCGATCTACCCGACCAGTCCGGACCCTCCGAGTGGTGCGGCAAGCACCCGAAGGAGCGGACTCAGCTCGTGGTCCGCAAGGGATGGGTCTGCCTTGACTGCGTGCGGGACGAGAGCAAGAACCAGCCGTAGGCAGTCGTGGCCAAGCCCCGTCCGTGCCCTCACTGCGAGGCGTGCGGGCGGGGCTTCCGGCTTTTCCCTTGGGCGGATCTGACGGGCCGTGGCTTCGTTGTGAGACGATCCACTACGGGCACGCGTGGGTGCAGCCACGGTAGGGGTTCACCGTCCACTCGAAGGGCATCCGGGAGGCGCCCGGCACCCGGTTGACGATCGATTTCGCCCGGGCCTCGTGGAAGGTGACCCCGCGGAACTCGGGGGTGTCGAGGGTGCGCGTCACCACGTCGGTGCCGAAGAGCGCGCCCGGGCCGTCGTCGGCGCCCTCGCCGCCCAGGTTGGACCAGCGCATGGCACCTCCTTCGCATCGTTCGGTCGGATGTTCGATCCCTCCCGTCGAGATTAGAACATTCGTTCGCGTGCGGCGAGGGGGCCCGGATTTGGGGGGATGTGGCGTTGGTGGTTGGCTGTGCCGCGAAGCAGGTACGGCACGCACAGCGTTTACACAAGTCCCGGAGGCAGCCATGGGCCAGGTCGAGGCCACGACGGAGCGGATCATCGCGGCGGACCCGGAGGAGGTGTTCGACGCGCTGGCGGACTACACCGGCACCCGGGCCAAGCTGCTGCCCGAGCACTTCAGCGAGTACGAGGTGCGCGAGGGCGGGGACGGCGAGGGCACCCTCGTCCACTGGAAGCTCCAGGCCACCAGCAAGCGCGTCCGCGACTGCCTGCTGGAGGTCTCCGAGCCCACCACCGGGCAGCTGGTCGAGAAGGACCGCAACTCCTCCATGGTCACCACCTGGACCGTCACCCCGGCCGGCGAGGGCAAGGCCCGCGTCGTCGTCAGCACCGTGTGGAACGGCGCCGGCGGCATCGGCGGCTTCTTCGAGCGCGCCTTCGCCCCCAAGGGGCTCGGCCGCATCTACGACGCTGTGCTCGACAAGCTGGCCGCGGAGACCGCGAAGTAGGCGGCGCGCAGGCGCGGTGCCGCCGCGCGGCACGTCGGTGGAAGCCCGGACCGGACGCGGTCCGGGCTTCACCGTTTCGGGTGGTTTCCCCAGCGGCGCGTGGGGCCCTCGTATGCCTCCGACCGGCGCAAAAGCCACACTGACGGCCTCTCGGGTCAATCCTCTCGGTTGCCCGCCGTTATCGCGAAATGCGAGAAAAGGGCGGCGATAGCAGGGTGCTACGAGGGGAGCGGCACGTGGGTGGGACCACTTTGGTACAGAGCGACGGGCCGGTGCCCGCCCCGCTCGCACCCGAGGCCGCCCCCGCGCGGCCGGTGGGGGGTTCGGGCGGTTGGGCGTCGTCCTCGCCGGTCTGCTGCTCGCGCTGTTCCTCGCCGCGCTCGACCAGACCGTCGTCGCCACCGCCCTCCCCGCGATCGCCGGCGACCTCCACGGCGCCGGCCGGGCCACCTGGATCATCACCGCCTACCTCCTCGGCTCCGCCGTCGCCGTCCCCCTGCACGCCCGGCTCGGCGAGACCGCCGGCCGCAAGGGCGTCTTCGCCTTCGCCGTCGTCCTCCTCGTCGCCGGCTCCGCCCTCGCCGCCGCGGCCCGGAGCACGGACCAGCTCATCGCCTTCCGCGCCCTCCAGGGCATCGGCGGCGGCGGCGTGCTCACCGGCGTCCACGCGATCATCGCCGAGCTGACCCCCCGCCGCGAGCGCGGCCGCCGGCTCGGCGCCGCCACCGCGGTCCTCGGGCTCGCCTCCCTCGCCGGGCCGCCGCTCGGCGGCCTCCTCACCGACCACGCCTCCTGGCGCTGGTGCTTCCACCTCAACATCCCCCTCGGCCTGCTCGCCCTCCTCGCCGTCGCCTTCGGACTGCGACTGCCCCGGCCCGCGCACCGCGCGCGCTTCGACACCCTCGGAGCGCTGCTCCTCACCGCCTTCTCCGTCAGCGCCGTGCTGCTCGCCGACCGGGCCGTCGCCGCCCCCGCCTGGCACGCGCGCACCGTTCTCGGCCTCGCCGCGGCCACCCTCGGCACCGCGCTGCTCTTCATCGTCGTCGAGCACCTCGCCGCCGACCCCCTCCTCCCGCCCCGGCTCCTGCGCGACCGCGCCTTCCTCGTCTGCGCCGCCCTCGGCGCGGGCACCGGCGCGGCCCTCTTCGGCGCCGTCGGCTCTCTGCCCACCTTCCTGCAGATGGCCGACGGCGCAGGCGCCGTCCGCGCGGGACTGCTCCTGCTGCCCCTGACGGCGGGCGCCGTCCTCGGCTCCCTCCTCAGCGGGCGGTTCGCCCGGCGCACCGCACAGTGCCGCCTCTTCGCCGCCGCCGGGTGCGCCGCGGCCGCCGCCGGTGCGTACGCGCTCTCCCGCCTCGGCACCGGCACCACCTGGCCCGCCTACGCGCTCGCCACGGCCGCCCTCGGCGCCGGCACCGGGCTCGCCCTGCCGGCCCTCGCCCGCGCCGTGCGCAACGCCGTGCCGGCGGCCGACCTCGCCGCCGCCGGCAGCGCGGCGACCTGGCTGCGGCAGCTCGGCGGTGCGCTCGCCGTCGCCGTCCTCGGCGCGGTCCTCGCCCACCGCCTCGCCGCCGGGCCGCCCGCCGCGCCCTGGCTCACCCCGCGGCTGCTCCGCGTCCTGCCCGCCGGGCTCCGCGGCGGTTACGCGCGCGCGTACGCGGACGCCGTGCCGCAGATCTTCCTGTACCTCGTACCCGTCCTCGTCCTGGGCCTTTTACTCGCCTTCCTGCTGAAGGAGAAAACGCCGGTGTCCCAAAACCTCGCCGAAGCCCCCGTCATCCCCTCCGCGCGGACCGCGCCGCCCGAGGAGGAACCGCCGCCCTTCGTGCCGGGCATCCCCGTCACCGGAGTCGTCCAGCACCACGACGGCACGACCGTGCCGCGCGCCGCCCTCACCCTCATCGACAACGGGGGCCGGCAGGTCGGGCGGGGCGCCACCGGTGACGACGGGCGGTACGCCCTGAGCACCCCCGGCACCGGCTCCTACGTCCTCATCGCCGCCGCGGGCGGGCACCAGCCCCAGGCCGTCACCGTCACCGTCGGCGAACGGCCCGTCGAACTCGACGTGGTCCTCGGCGGCGCCGGGCGCCTCGCCGGCACCGTGCTCACCGCCGACGGCTCGCCCGTGCGCGACGCGCTCGTCACCCTCACCAATGTGCACGGCGAGGTCGTCGCCTCCACCCGCACCGGGCGCGACGGCGGCTACGACATCACCGAACTCGTCGCAGGCGAGTACACCCTCGCGGGCAGCGCGCCCGTCTTCCGGCCGGCCGCGCTGCCGGTGACCGTCCAGTCCTGCCGCGAGACCCGCCAGGACATCGAGCTCGCCGGCGGGGCCGTCCTGCGCGGCGTCGTCCGGGCGGGCGGCGGGCGGCTCGTCGAGGACGCCCGCGTCACCCTCCTGGACGCCGCGGGCAACGTCGTCGACACCGCCACGACCGGGCCCGACGGGTCCTTCCGCTTCGTGGACCTCTCGGCGGGCGAGTACACCGTCATCGCCGCGGGGTACCCGCCGGTGGCCACGGTCCTCCAAGTCGCGGGCGGAGGCCGCACGGAACGCGACCTCCAACTCGGCCACGCGGACTAGCCGTCCGGCTGGGTTGCGGGATACGTCCGCGTCCCGCTCGCGCGGAGGACCATTCTCCCGGCTCCGCCGGGGGGAGCGGCGCGGTCTCCGTCCACAAGGGCAGAGCTCCCCGCCCCACCGCGGGGGCCTGCGCTCTACGCCTGAGGGCCAGCCGCTTCCCTCCGCCGCCGCGGTGGTCGGCCACGGTGGCGAAGGTCCGGCGGAATCGGTGGCGGCAGGTGCTGCCTGGGTGGCGGTGGTCGCGAATTCCGCCGGGCCCTCGCGGTGGGGGTGCCTCGCCGTGGCGGCGGATGGTTTTCCCGGCTCCGCCGGGGGGAGAGAGCGGGGCACGGGTTCCGTCCAAGACGGCAGAGCCCCCCGGCCCACCGCGGAGGGGCCGGCGTTCTGCGCCTGACGGCCAGCCACTCACTCCGCCGCCGTGGCTGAGCACCCGGCGGCGAGGGTCCGGCGGAATCAGTGGTGGCAGGTGCTGCCTGGGTGGCGGTGGTTGCGGATTCCGCCGGGCCCTCGTGGTGGGGGTGCCTCGCCGTGGCGGCGGCAGGACTTTCCGGTTTCGCCGGGGGAGGGGGCCTGGGGGTCTGTGCGTGGGTGTCTCGCCGTTACGGCGAGACGGTCTTCCGGCTCCGCCGGGAAAAGGGGCCGCGCTCTGCGCCTGACGGCCAGCCACCTCCCTCCGCCGCCGCGGTGTTCAGCCACGGCGGCGAGGGTCCGGCGGAATCAGTGGTGGCAGGTGCTGCCCGGGTGGCGGTGGTTGCGGATTCCGCCGGGCCCTCTCGGCCAGGGTGTTTCGCCGTCGTGGCGGGAGAGTCTTCCGGCTTCGCCGGGGGAGGGGCCCCGAGGCCTGGTCGTCTGCCGTTTTCCCCGCGCCGCCGTCGGAGGTCACGGTGCCGGCCACGTGGCGTAGCGGCGGTGGCCGTAGAGGAGGGGGGACTCGGTCGTGGCGGGCATGCGGGGTGTGCGGACTACCTCGCCGATGACGAGCGTGTGGTCGCCCGCGGGGACCAGGCGGTGGACGCGGCATTCGGCCGCCGTGTGGGAGTCCTCCGGGAGCAGGGGCAGGCCGGTGGCCGGGGAGGGTTCCCAGGGGACGGCCGAGAAGCGGCCGGCGTCGCGGTGGGCGAAGGCTTCCGCGGCGCGCCGCCCCGCCCCGTGCAGGAGGTTGACGGCGAACCAGCCGCGCCCGGCGAGCACCGGCAGGGTGCTGCCCGTGGTGGAGGCGCACACCAGCAGCAGCGGCGGGTCGAGGGACACGCCGCACCACGCGGTGCAGGCGAAGCCGTACGGGGTGCCGAGGCCGTCGTCCGTGGTGACCACGGCGACCCCGCCGGGGTGGGCGGCCATCAGGGCGCGGTAGCTGTCGGGGCCGACGGGTGAGAGCGCGGTGGTCATGGCGGGGTCCTTCGGGTGGGTGTGCGGTTGCCGAGCGCCGCGGTGACGCCGATGCTGCCCAGGCACAGCACCGTGACCACCCCGGCGAAGACGCCGGCCGCCGTCATGAGCGTGCCCTCGGCCAGCAGCACGGCCACGCCGACGACCGGCACGGTCAGGCCCAGGTAGGCGGCGACGAAGTAGCCGGAGACCAGCTCCGAGACGCGGTCGGGCGCGGCCTGGGACGTCACCAGCGCGAGGCCGGACTTGAAGGACGTGCCCGCGCCCGCGCCGCCCAGCACCGACCCGCACAGGAAGGCGGGCAGGGAGGCGGCGGACAGGCCGGTCAGGATGAGGGCGAGCCCCAGCGGAACGGCGGTCATGCCCACGACCAGGCCGGTCCGTGGAGCCAGCCGTACCGCGAGGAGCTGGGCCGCCCCCGCGGAACCGAAGGCGCTGAAGGCCACCAGGCCGACGGCGAGCCGGCTGTGTTGGTGCAGCCCTTCCGCGAGGAAGTTGCCCGCGAGCGCGGCCAGCAGGCCCAGCAGGGCGAAGGAGGCGAAGACCGCGACCGCCGCGGCGGTGAACGGCCGCCGCACGGCCGGCGGCACGCCGATCCGCTGCGGGCGGATCCCGCCCCCGCGCGGCGCCGCGCCCCGCTCGGGCAGCAGCACGAGCGCCGCGCCCGGCAGCAGCAGGGCGATCAGGACGGTGTAGGGCAGGACATCGGGCGAGGGCGCGTACTCCACGAGGACGCCCGACAGCAGCGCCCCGCTGCCGAGCCCCGCCATGTTGGTCACCGAGGCGATCAGGGCGGCCCGGGGCGGGGACGGGTGCAGTTCTCGGAGGTACGCGGTGGCGGCGCCGGTCGTCAGGCCCACCGAGACGCCGGAGAGCAGCCGCCCGGCGAACAGCCCCGGCAGCGTGGGCAGGGCGATGAAGACGACGCTGCTCACCACGGCCACGGCGAGCGCCGGGACGAGCGTGGCGCGCCGCCCGATCTTGTCCGACAGGCCGCCGAAGAGCAGCAGGGCGGCCAGGATGCCCACCGCGTAGGCCGCGAAGACCAGGGCGACGACCGGCGGGGACAGGTGCAGCCGCTGCGCGTACAGGGCGTAGACGGGCGTGGGCACGGTGCCGCCGGCCATCACCACGAACAGCACGTACGTGACGGCGGGGACGGCGGTGCGCGGGACGGCGGGCAGGGCGGGGGCCGCCGGGGCCCCCGCCGCGGCGAGCCGCCGCTGTCCGTTCGCCCTCACCAGTCGAAGGCGGTCGCGTCGTACAGGTTCACGCCGAGCGCGGCCTTGCCCAGGTACTCCAGGCACTCCTCCGGCTTGGCGGGCATCACGGAGGCGAAGGACGCCTCGCGCAGCAGCCGCTCCAGCGGCTGCGACCGGCTCACGGCCACCGAACCGCAGATCCGGACGGCGTCCTGCGCGAGGGCGGGCCCGGTCTCGCCGACGACGTACTTCGCGGCGTGCACCGCGGCGTTGGCCCCGGCGCTGCCGCGCGCGGCGTCCACGCGCGCACCGGCCTCGGCGACCAGTGCCCGCGCGGCGGCGAGCCGCGCGGACATCCGGCCGAGCTCGCGCTGCAGCACCGGCGACTCCGCCCGCCGGGGCGAGGCGGCCACGTGGTCGGTGGTGAAGCGGAGGATCGCCTCGGCGATGCCCAGGTAGGCGCCGGTGTACCCGGCGATCATCCAGTGGGGTTCGCGCACCAGCTTGTACAGGGACATGCCCTCGACGCCGAGGAAGAGCCGGGAGCGCGGCACGGTCACCGCGTCCAGGGTCATGCCCGCGGTGCTGGTGCCGTACATGGCGGACAGGCTGTGCACCTCCCCGAAGCGCACGCCGGGGTCGTCCGCCGCGACGACGAAGTGCGACACCTCGCCGCTGCCGTCGGTGCCCTCGGCGCGGGCGGCCACCACGTAGTAGTCGGCGACGCCCGCCAGTGAGACGAAGGACTTCTCGCCGGTGATGACGTAACTGCCGTCCTCGGTGCGCCGGTAGGAGGTGCGCACGCCGCGCAGCTTGGCGCCGCTGCCGGCCTCGGAGGTGGCGGAGGCGAACAGCTTCCGCCCGTGGACCACCTCGTCGAAGAGCCAGGCCCGGAAGGCCTCCGCCGCGGGCGGCAGAGGCGTGCCGGCGGACTCGCACAGGGAGCCGATCGCGACGTTGTGCATGTTGAAGCCGAGGGCGGCGGCGCCGTTGTGGGCGCCGAGCACGGCGAGCACGCGGGAGTAGGCGGCGAAGCCGAGCCCGGCCCCGCCGGCCTCGCGGGGCACGAGCAGGCCGAGCAGGCCGGCCTCGCGCAGGATGCGGTACGTCTCGTGGATGCCTGCGGTGCGGCCCGCGTCGACCTCGGCGGCGAGCGGGGCGAGGGCCGCCCCGGTCGTCCCGGCGACGTCGAGCAGTTCGTCGCACGCGGAAGGCGGTGTCTCGGTGGGCAAGGACAGGGCCATGAGGGGCCTTTCGGACATCGGATTCCCGGCTCGGGAATCGGTTCGCGAATCAGTTTTCGACGGGGAGCCCGAATTCACGGGCGACGCCGATGCGCAACAGGTCGTTGGGCCCGGCATAAGTGAGCGCCGCCATGGGGCTGTGCAGATCGGCGGGGAGTTCGGAATCGGCGATGAAGGCCCGTACGCCCGACAGGGCGGTGGCGTGTTCGGTCAGCCGTACGTAGTCCTCGGAGACGGAGATCTTGGTCAGGGCGGCCTCGGCGGACAGCCGGCGGGTGGGCGTGCCCGCGTCGAGCCGGGCCGCCATGGCGTACAGGAGCGTGCGGGACCGGTGCAGGGCGAGGGCCATGTCGCTGATGCGGGAGGCGACTTGGTGGCTGGAGCCCATCCGGCGGCCGAAGTGGCCGCGCTCGCACGCCCAGTCCGTCAGCCGCCGCAGCGTGCGGCGCATCGGGCCGAGGGCGTAGCCGAGCAGCAGGGCCCGCTCCCAGGTGGTGGTGGAGGAGAGGATCGCCAGGCCCGAGCCCTCGCCGCCGACGAGGCTCGTGGCGTCCAGCCGTACGCCGTCGAAGACCAGCTCGCCCATCGGTACGCCGGGCAGCGCGGTCTTGGCGAAGGCGTCGGCGCGGGTCACGCCCGGGGTGGCGACGGGGAACAGGAAGGCGGACAGGGCGAAGGGCGAGCGGCCCTGCTCGGTGCGGGCGAAGACGAGGGCCAGGTCGGCGACGGGGGCGGCGGTGATGAAGGTCTTGGCGCCCTCCAGCACGTAGCCGTCGCCGTCGCGCGTGGCACGGGTGTCCATCGACAGCGGGTCGCTGCCGCCCTTGCGTTCGGTGAGGGCGTGGCACAGCAGCTCCCGCCCCTCCTGGATGCGGGCGACGGACCGCCAGGCGGCGGCGCGGAGCACGGCGCGCAGCGGGTACTCCATGCCGAACACCTGGGAGGCCATGGCGTAGACGACGCCGGGGTCGGCGCCGGCCAGGCCGATGCCTTCGATCATGGCCAGCGAGCGGGTGACGGGCCCGGGGGCGGCGGCTGCCGCGGGCCCCGCGGTGCCGGGCTCCGGGGGGTCGAGGCGCAGCACCCCGAGGCCGGCGAAGGCCTCCCACTGGTCGCGGAAGCCCTTGCCGCTCAGCTGCTCCACCAGGGGCAGGGCCCTGTCGCGGTACTCGTCCACCACGGCCTCGGTCCCGGGGGGACCGGACCGCAGCAACTGTTCGGCGGCACTCATCGCGCGACTCCCTCCCGGAGGTCCTCCAGGACGCTCCACAGCGCCTGCGGGCTGCGGAAGTTGGCGGCGACGATCTCGGTGTCCGGCAGCACGATGCCGGCCTGGGCGTCGAGCGCGGCGACGATCTGCATGATGGACAGGGAGTCCAGCAGGCCCTGTTCGAGCAGCGGGGTGTCGGGGCGGAGCTGCTGGGGCTGCTCGCCGCGGCCCCAGGTGATCTTGCTGCTGATCAGGGTGCAGAGGTCCTCTACGGTGTTCACGATCGGCTCCTTCGGTGGGGAGTGACGTCGGTGCGGGCGGCCAGCGCGCGGCGGTCGACCTTGCCGCGGGCGTTGACGGGCAGTGCGGCGGCGGGGACGACGCGGTCGGGCAGCATGCGCAGCGGCAGGAGCCCGCGCAGGCCGGCGAGGACCTCCTCGGCGGTGGTGCCGTCCTCCTGGACGTACGCCCAGATCTCGCCGTGGTGCGCGCCGTCCTTGGCGACGACCGCGGCGGCGGTGACGCGGGGCAGCGAGAGCACGGCGCTCTCGACGTCGAGCAGGTCGATGCGGTGGCCGCGCCGCTTGACCTGGGTGTCGCCGCGGCCGCGCAGGAACACGCGGCCGTCGGCGGTGATGCGGCCGATGTCGCCGGTGGCGTAGGCGCGGCGGGCGACGCCGTCGCGGAAGCGCACCGTGCGCGTGGGGTCGGTGAGGGTCCCGTCCTGCAGGTACCCCTGGAAGACGGTGGCACCGGCGACGTGGATCTCGCCGGTGCCGTCGGTGGGCAGGCCGTCCTCGCCGAGGACGTCGACGACGTCGCCGTCGACGGCCCGGCCGATGGTGACCTCCTGGTCGGCGGTCCAGTCGGCGGGCACCCGGCTGTACGTGCAGACGTTGGTCTCCGTGGGCCCGTAGAGGTTGTAGAGCGGCACGTCGCCCAGGAGCCGCAGGCAGCGCTCCAGGGGGCGCGGGGCGAAGGGCTCGCCCGCGAAGGCCGCGACGCGCAGCGACGCCGGGAAGCGCTCCTCGATGCCGCCCTGTTCGAGCATGCCCTGGTAGAGGGAGGGCACCGCGTAGAAGGCGGTGATGCGCTGCTCGTGGAGCCAGCCGACGACGTCGCGCGGGAAGGCCCGCAGGACGTCGGGCATCAGCACGGCGCAGGCGCCCGCCGCGGCCGTGCTGAACAGGTCGAAGGTGGTGAGGTCGAAGGTCAGGGCGGCCTGCGAGCCGACGCGGTCGGTCTCCGTCAGCCCGAGCTCGGCGGCGGCCCACAGCGCGAAGTGGGCGACGTTGGCGTGGGAGAGGAGCACCCCTTTGGGGCGGCCGGTGCTGCCGGAGGTGAAGAGGACGTAGCCGCCGCGGTCGGCGGGTGCGGGCAGCGGGGCGGGGCGGTCCGCCGCAGCGAGGGTGCGCATCGCGTGCAGGCCGTGGCCGAGAGCGGTCTCGTCCGGCTCGGGGCCCGCCCCCGCCTCGGCGGCGGCGCGGCGGCAGCCGTCCACCGAGCGGTCCGCGGCGAGCAGCAGGGAGATGCCGGCGCCGCGCACCATGTGGGCGGTGCGGACGGGCGGGTCGGCCACGTCGAGCGGGGCCACGACCGCCCCGGCCCGCAGCGCCGCGTAGATGCCGAGGACCGCCTCGGTGCCCTTGGGGGCCAGGACGCCCACCCGGTCCCCGGTCTCCAGGCCGGCCGCGCGCAGCCGCCCGGCCAGCTGGTCGACGGCGCGGTCGAGTTCGGCGTAGGTCCACGTGCGGCCCTGGGCGGTGAGGGCGGGGCGGGAGG